>WIAN01000075.1 GCA_015519985.1 Candidatus Woesearchaeota archaeon
AATGGGATGAAGTTCCTGAAGAGATTAAAAAAGTTTATGAAAAACTTGGTATTCCTGAAGCTGAAAGAAAAAGCTTGGCAGGGGCAGGAGCTCAATTTGAAAGTGAAGTTGTTTATCATAATTTAAAAAAAGAATGGGAAGATAAAGGAGTTATTTTTTTGGATATGGATGATGCTGTTAAAAAACATCCTGATTTAGTTAAAAAGTATTTTGGAAAAATAATTTCTCCTTCTTTGCATAAATTTTCTGCTTTGCATTATGCTGTTTGGAGTGGAGGTAGTTTTATTTATGTTCCTAAAAATGTTAAAGTGCCTTTACCTTTACAAGCTTATTTTAGAATGAACACTTTAAAAGCAGGACAATTTGAACATACTTTAATTATTGTTGATGAAAATTCTGAATTGCATTATATTGAAGGTTGCAGTGCTCCTCAATACAATGAAAAATCTTTGCATGCTGGAGGAGTAGAAATTTATGTTCATAAAAATGCTCATATGAAGTATTCTTCTGTTGAAAATTGGAGTAGAAACACTTACAATTTAAACACTAAAACTGCTATTGTTGAAGATAATGCTGTTATTGAATGGATTGGTGGAAATTTAGGTAGTGGAGTTACTATGCTTTATCCTAACAGTATTTTGAAAGGAGATAATAGTAAAAGTAGTCATATTAGTATTGCTTTTGCTTCTGAAGGTCAAAATCAAGATGTAGGTGCTAAAGTTTTTATGTTAGGAAAAAATACTTCTTCAACTATTGTTAGTAAAAGCATTTCTCAAAAAGGGGGCGTTTCTACTTATAGAGGTTTAATTAAAATAGGTAAGAATGCTGAAAATGCTACTGTTAATGTTGAATGTGATGCTTTAATGATGGATAATAAAAGTGAAAGTAATACTTATCCTGTTATGAGTATAGAGAATAATACTGCTGTTGTTTCTCATGAAGCTACTGTTGGTAAGATTAGCGAAGAACAAATTTTTTATTTGCAAAGCAGAGGTATTTCAGAAGAAGATGCTGTTAAAATGATTGTTTCTGGTTTTATTGAACCTGTTGTTAAAGCTTTACCTTTAGAGTATGCTGTTGAATTAAACAGATTGATTGCTTTACAAATGGAGGGAAGTTTAGGTTAAAAACGGTGTTTTTTTATGGTTAGTAAGATTAAAAGTATTAAAAGCAAAAGTTTGAAGTATGGTTTAGATAAAAGTTTTTTATTTGATTTAAATGAATCTTTATTAAAAAATAATTTTGTTGTTAAAAAGAACATTAATATTTTTAATTTTTTGAAAGAAAAAGATCTTTTAGATTTTAAAGTTGAAGAATACTTTTTGGACAAAAATGATTTTTTTGAAAAAGAAATTTTTAATGATGAAACTTTTTTTGTTGAAAAAGATAAAAATTATTTTTTTAAAGTTAAAAATAATTCTAATTTTACTTTAAACTTTTCTAACATTGTTAATTTAGAAGATAATAATTCTTTTATCGTTTTTGTTTTAGAGGAGAATGTTGTTTTTAATCTTAAAACAATTTATTTTAAAGAAGAAAAAAAAGAAAAAAGTACTAATGAAAAAAGAAGTGACAGTATTGTTAATGATGATGTTTTTAAATCTGTAATTTTTAAATTTGTTTTAAAACAAAATTCTGTTTTAAACTACAATCAACTTTTTGTTTCTGACGAAAAATTTTTTTTAAGAAACAAATTTTATTTAGAAGAAAACAGCATAGTTAATCCCAATCATAGTTTATTCAATTATGAAAAAGGACTTTTTGACTTTTACAGTTTTGTAGTTCATAAAGGAAAAAATTCTAATTCTGATATGAAAGTTAAAAGTATAAATATTAATAATAGTAAAAGTATTTTACAAGGTAATGTTAAAATTTTAGATTCTTCTTTTTACAGTAATGGTTATCAACAAATTGATAGTATTATTTTGAATGATGCTGTTGTTATTCCTATTCCTAATTTAGAAATCCATAATAACGAAGTTAAATGTTCTCATGGAAGCACAGTAACTTCTGTAGATGAAAAATTTTTATTTTATTTGCAAAGCAGAGGAATTACTAAAAAAGATTCTTTATTATTGTTGCTTTCAAACTTTTTAAATTCAATTTTAACATTGTTTAACAATGAAGAGTTAGAAGAGTATAGTTTTAAAATTAAAAATTTGATTGTTTTAGAAGAAAAATTATGATAAAATGTTGTAGTGGTTTTTTATGGATGAACTTTTAAAAGAAGAATTGTTGGAATTGTTTAAAAATCCAAAGAACAAAAAAGAATTGAAAGATGCTTTTGTTTTAGAAGGTAAAGGTTCTTGCACTGATCATATTAAAATGTATTTTAAAGTAGAAAATGATGTTATTAAAGATGTATCTTACACTGGTAAAAGTTGCGTGGTTAATACTGCTTACAATTCAAAATTTACAGAATATA
>WIAN01000076.1 GCA_015519985.1 Candidatus Woesearchaeota archaeon
GAAAGACCTTCATTTTTAACAATCTTATCAATCAACAATTTAACTTCTTCATTAGACAAAGGTTTAAATCTAAAAATAGCACATCTACTTTGAATAGGTTCAATAATTTTAGAAGAATAATTACAAGCCAAAATAAACCTGCAAGTATTAGTAAATTGTTCCATAGTCCTTCTTAAAGCTTGTTGAGCTTCTCTAGTCAAAGCATCAGCTTCATCCAAATAAATAATTTTAAAAGGAACACTACCAATAGGTTTAGTCCTAGCAAAATCTTTAACTTTAACCCTAATAATATCAATACCTCTCTCATCAGAAGCATTCAACTCTAAAAAATTTTGTTTCCACTCATCTCCATACAATTCTCTGGCAATAACTAAAGCTAAAGTAGTTTTACCAACACCAGGAGGACCAGAAAATAACAAGTGAGGCATATTCTTTTCTTTAACAAAATTTTTAACTCTACTAACAATCTCCTTTTGACCAATAACTTCTTCAAACTTTTTAGGCCTATATTTTTCAGTCCATAATAAATGTTCAATCATAAAAAAAAGAATAACAACAAAGTTTTTAAACTTTTATTTTCTAAAAGAATAGTATTAAAAAAATAATGGTGTTGTTTTTGAAAATAGGAATAATATCAGATACACATGACAATATAAAAGATACAAAAAAAGCATTAGAATTGTTTAAAAAAGAAAAAGTAAAAACAATAATACATTCAGGAGACTTAACAGCTCCATTCATGATAGATATAATTGACAAATACAATATAAAAACACATTTAGTATTTGGAAATATAGATGATAGATTTCTAACAACAAAAAAAAGTTTAGAAAGCAAAAACATAATATTACACGGAGACATAGCAGAAATAAAAATACAAGGAAAAAAATTTTTTATAAATCATTTTCCAAAAATAGCAGAATTAGCATACAAAACAAAAGAATACGATTATGTAATTTATGGACATACACATAAAAAAGATTTAAGAAAAAACAATAAAACAACAATAATAAACCCCGGAGAAATATTAGGAAGATTCAAAGAAAAAACAATAGCAATATTAGACATAAAAACAAAAAAAGTAGAATTCTACAAAATAGACTAAATTACAAAATGAAATAAAAAAATAAAAAGATAGTTGAAAAAAAGTTTAATTAATTATAAACAACTTCTACAAAGTCAGAAGTAAAAACTTTACCATCAGAAGCATAATATTTACAATAAGGATAATAATAACTTTTATCCAAATATCTGTAAGTTCCACTTCTAGAATTGTCAGGAGCAGAATTATAAATAGTATAATGATCTGTACTTTTACCTTTAATTAATTCAATATTCTCAGCTCCAGTAGCAAGATAAAAAGTTCCTTTACTAAAATCATCATTACCTGAAGCAGTACATTCAAAATAAATCTTACCATCAGAAGGATCACTAGGAGAAACATAAATATTCAAAGAAACATCAGAAACAAAATTGTTATTGTTTGAATCTGAATTATCAGGATTGTTAAAATATACTTTTTCAACATTGCTATAATGGATACTTCCATCAGGTTCAACTATCTTACAACTTATAGAATTGCTTTTAGTAGTAGGATAAATTTCTGCTAAAAAAGAAACATAAGTAAAAGGGTACCAATCAAATTTACCAAAATTAATTTTATAAACCACTGGTTTGTTTAGAGAAGGCATTAAATATTCTCTTCCATTCAAAACAACATATGCTTTCCCGCTTTTATACGGCGGATTCTTTTTTTTCGTATTTGTATAAAAACATTTAACTAATAAATGATCTCCTTTATCATAAACGAAAATTGAAGGTTTTTCTAAAACATCATTATTGTTAGTGTCAGAATTATCATTACTATCAGAAGAACCAACAGTAATTATTTTACTTTTAGAAATTTCAATTTCATCAGCAGAAAACTTTTTGTCGCCGTTTAAATCATAAGCTTCAACACAAAAAACTTTATAAGTCCCATCAGACTTTACAGTATGAGAAAAAACAATAGTATTACTTTTTTTTCTTTTAATATCTATATCATAAGCAGTAAGCTTACTATAACCCCAAGAATTTTTTTTAAAAAAAGCAACAGCAACAAGGGAATTATCAATATTACTATTACTATAACAAGTAACACTAACAGTTTTAGACAAACTATTACTTACACTTAAAGTAGGTTTAGACAAATAAAGATTATTATAACCATTAACAGTTATTCCAGCATAAACACTAATTTGAAAAAATATTATAAAAATTAAAACTATTGTTAAAAAAATTAAATTTTTAAACTTCATAAAAAACCACCAAAAAAATTTAAAAAAAGTTTTATTGATTTGCTTTTACCCAAGTTTTACATAATTCTACTGCTTCTGGGTCGCCAGCATTTTTTTCTAAACAATCAGAATAATCATTGTTGCCAGCAGTATTATCAACATTACTATTCATATTATTATTCCCTTCATCTTCAATATGAGTAACTTTAATATCTTTGCTTGTTC
>WIAN01000077.1 GCA_015519985.1 Candidatus Woesearchaeota archaeon
TTTATATTTGCAGGAGCAGCAGGCTGGGTTCCTCCAGATGTCTTTGGATGGTTAGGTTTAGACGATCCAGGAGTACAATCAATGTTATTTGTATTAGCAATGTTCTTCTTATTCGTATGGTGGATAACAAAAGAAGATAAAGGAAGTAACAATAATGGAGAAAAAGGAGTAAATTTCGGAAAAACACTAGAAGGACTAGGAAAACTAATAGAAAGAGGATCAGGAAAAGACAATAGTGGAAATGGAAATTCAAATTAAAAAAATTAAAAAACAATGATAAAAATGGCAACAATATTTCAAGGAGCATCAACAGTACTAGGATTATTTTTGCCATTCTTCATGGTAATATTCGTATGGGTAATAACTTACGCATTGTTAGAAAAAACACAATTATTAGGAGATAAAAAAGGTTGGAATTCAATAATAAGTTTAGTAATAGGATTGTCAGTATTAGCCGTGCCTGATGTTTCAAGGTTAATAGCAATAATACTACCATGGTTTTTCTTCCTATTTTTATTTTTTATATTAATAGCATTAGGTTACAGTTTAGTATCGGGAAAAAAAGATACAGCAGCATTAGAAGATATAAGTAAAACATTAGGAGGACCAACAGGAGTAACATGGGTGTTTTTAGTAATAGGAGGAATAATATTAGCATTAGCAGCAGGAAACTTATATGGAGATCAGTTTTTAAAATATACAACTCCAACAGATAATAGTACAGTAGTAAGTAATGGAAACGCAGGAAATTTAAACCCAGCATCAAATTCTTATAAAGAAAACTTATACGCAACACTATTCCACCCAGCAATAGTAGGAATGATGGCATTCTTAATAATAGCAACACTAGCGATAATATTATTATCTTCCCCACTAAAAGCAGAATAAAAAATTTTTTACTAATGGACTATAGACTATACTATGTTCTTACTTCTAAAATAGAAAATTTTAAATAAAAAAAAGCATTCTATAAAATTTTATGTTAGACATAAAATTTGTAAGAGAAAACAAAGAATATGTAAAAGAAAATTTAAAAAAAAGAAAAGACGAAAACATAATAAAATTGTATGAAGAATTATTAAAAATAGACGATCTTTGGAGAAATAAAAAAACAGAAACAGACAATTTAAGAAAAGAAAAAAACAAAATAGCATTAGAAATAAATAGTTTAGTAAAACAAAAAAAAATAGAAGAAATAAAACCATTAAAAGAAAAAGCAAAAAAAATAGCAGAAGAAACAAAAAAAATAGAAGAAGAATTAAAAGAATTAGAAGAAAAAAGAAAAAATTTATTGTTAAGAATACCAAACATTTTAGAAGAAGACGTTCCTTACGGAGAAAGTGATGAAGACAACGTAGTAGTAAAAGAATGGGGAACAAAAAAAGAAACACAACTAAAAATTTCACACGGAGAATGGTTAGAAAAACACAACCAAGCAGATTTTAAAAGAGCAACAAAAATATCAGGAGCAGGATTCTACTTTTTAAAAAATGAAACAGCACTATTAAACCAAGCACTAATAAGATTTGCAATAGAAAAATTAAATTCTAAAGGATTTGAATTAATAGAAGTACCTTATATGATGAGAAAAAAACCATACGAAGGAGTAACAGACCTAAAAGATTTTGAAGATGTAATGTACAAAATAGAAAATGAAGATTTATATTTAATAGCAACCTCAGAACATCCAATAGCAGCAATGTATAAAGATGAAGTATTAAATGGAAAAAAACTACCATTAAAATATACAGGATTAAGTGTAAATTTTAGAAAAGAAATAGGAAGTCACGGAGTAGATACAAAAGGATTGTTCAGAGTACATCAATTTCCAAAAGTAGAACAATTCGTATTTTGCAAGCCAGAAGAAAGTAAAAAAATACATGAAGAAATATTAAAAAACGCAGAAGAAATATTTCAAGAATTAGAATTGCCATACAGAATAGTAAATATATGCACAGGAGATATAGGAATAGTGGCAAGCAAAAAGTATGATATAGAAGTATATATGCCAAGAGAAAAAAAATATAGAGAAGTAGTAAGTGCAAGTAATGTATTAAGCTATCAAGCAGTAAGATTAAACATAAAATATGAAGAAAAAGGAAAAAGAGAATATTTACATACATTAAACAGTACAGCAATAGCAACAACAAGAGTAATAAAAGCAATAATAGAAAATTATTATGATGAAAAAACAGACACAGTAATAGTGCCAAAAGCATTAAGAAAATACATGTTCGGAATAGAAAGAATAGGAAAAAAAACAGAATTATAAAAAAATTCTTTCTACAATAACTTTTTCTAAAATAAAAGAATATCTTTTAACAGAATCTGATAAAGTTATAATATTAGAATTACTTTCTCTTCTTAAAATCCCAAAAAAAGAATCTTCAAAAGGAAGCTTTCCAAGATAAAAATAATCATCTATATAAGGATTCTTTTTAATAGAATTGCCTCCTAAAACAAATAAGTTTAAAAAAGCTGTAAGTCTAGAACTATTAATATTAGGATTAAAATTATTAAAAATATATATTCCATCATTAAAATCTCCTTTTTCTAACCTGTATTTTCTACTTTTAACAATTTGTTCTAAAGAACCAATATTAAATTCTAATTTAACAGAGTTATTTTCAAAAGCATTTTTAACTATTGTTTTTTCTTCTGAAACATCTTCTGGTTCAGTTCCATAAATAAAATCTTCATAATAAGGAAAAAATTGTTCGAAACCATTGCTAATAACACCATCATTTAATCTAAAAAGATTGCCATAATACAAATATCTTAAATAAGGATCTTGAACAACAGAAAAAATATTGTTCTTTTTATCATACAAAACAAAAGTAGCTAAATGATAACTTTCAGGATAAATAATACTTCTAGAAGTTGATAAACGAAAAGGTTTTTTCCATTCCAATTCTGCTTTAACTTCTATTATAGAAGAACCTTCAATAACTTCATAAAATTTAGTTGTCATTATAAAGTAGCATTCTTTTTCTTTTTTTAAACTTTTTCATAACAACACAAAAAAATTTTAAAAAAACAACACAAAGTATTTAAAAAACAAAAAAATTCTAAAAAATATGAGTATTTTTAAAGATATGTTAAAATCTAACGAAACAATATTCAAAAATCCAATAGCATTAGATTACGATTTCATACCAAAAATAATGCCATTCAGAGAAGGAGAACAAAGAACAATAATCTCAGCAATAATGCCAATGTTACAAGGAAGAAATGGAAGAAACCTTTTTATTTCAGGACTTCCAGGAATAGGAAAGACATTAGCAACAAAAAAAGTATTAGAAGAATTAGAAGAAGAAACAGACGAAGTAATACCAATATATATAAATTGTTGGAATAAAAACACAACATACAAAATATTAACAAGCATAGCAGAACAAATAAATTATCCTTTCACACAAAACAAAAAAACAGAAGAATTAATGAAAATAATAAAAGAAAGAATAAACCAAAATTCAGCAGTATTTGTGTTTGATGAAATAGACAAAGCAGAAGATTTAGATTTTTTGTATATGTTATTAGAAGAAATATATAAGAGCAGCATAATATTAATAACAAATTATAAAGAATGGATAATAAAATTAGAAGATAGAATAAAAAGCAGATTAATGCCACAACACATAGAATTTAAACCATACAATTTAGAAGAAACAAAAAAAATATTAGAAGAAAGAGCAAAAATAGCATTCTATCAAAATGTAATAGATGAAGAAATAATAAATTTAATAGCACAAAAAACTTACAAAGCAAAAGACATAAGAAGAGGATTATATTTATTAAAAGAAGCAGGAAACAACGCAGAAGAAAACAGTAGAAAAAAAATAATAAAAGAAGATGTAGAAAAAGCAGAAGAAAAAACAATAGACTTCAAAATAAAAAAAACAGAAGAATTAAAAGAAGAAGAAAAAAAAATATTAGAAATAATAAAAAACAACGAAGGAAAAAAAATAGGACAATTATACGAATTATACAAAGAAACAACAAAAGAAGAAATAAGTTATAAAACATTCCAAAGAAGAATAGCAAAATTAGAACAAGGAAAATACATAACAGTAAAAGCATTAACAGGAGGAAAAGAAGGAAGAACAAGCATAATATTCTACAATACAAACTAATTCTAACCATTGGACTTATTGGACAAGTGCCTGTGAAATTTATAAATAAAAACAACACTATATTCTAATATAAAATAACTTTCAAAGAGGTGTTGTTATTGTTAGTTAAAATAAAAACAAAAAATACAAAAAAAATAGAAGAATTAACATTCAAACTATTAAAACAATTAGGACAAAAAACATTAGAAGAAAAAAAATTAACAGAAGTAAGAAACAAAATAAACCTAAAACTAAAAGAACCAACAAAAATAAAATTATATGCGTATTAAAAACAAAAAAACAAAAACCCCTCTTTTAACGCTATACCTCCATTAAAACTATTCTAAAAA
>WIAN01000078.1 GCA_015519985.1 Candidatus Woesearchaeota archaeon
AGTAAATGTTTCTAAAACTATATAAAAACGGCAAAAAATTATAAAAAAATCGTATTAATTTTAGAAGGGAATTTTCCTTCTATTTCTAAAAAAAAGCAATAAAAAAACAGTAAAGAAAAGTAAATCAAAAATCAGAAAAAAATTAAACAAAATTAAATAAAAATTAGTTAAAATAATCTTAAAATTATAAAAAAATATGATAAAAATGGAAGAAGAACAAAAAAAACAAAAAAATGAAGAAAATTCTTACACTGGAAAAAGCATAGAAGTATTAGAAGGATTAGAAGCAGTAAGAAAAAGGCCTGGAATGTATATAGGAAGCACAGGAATAAGAGGATTACATCACTTAGTTTATGAAATAGTGGATAACTCTATAGATGAAGCAATGGCAGGTCATTGTGATACAATAAAAGTAACAGTGCATAAAGACAACTCAATAACAGTAGTAGATAATGGAAGAGGAATACCTGTAGATCTACACCCAAAATATAAAGTGCCTGCACTAGAAATAGTATTGACAAAACTACATGCAGGAGGAAAATTTTCAAAAGACAGCTATAAAGTTTCAGGAGGATTGCACGGAGTAGGAGTAAGCGTAGTAAATGCATTATCAAAAAAATTAGTAGCAAAAGTTTACAAAAATGATAAAATATACATACAAGAATATTCAAGAGGAAAAAAACTAACAGAAGTAAAAGAAGAAAAAAATACAACAGACATAAAAACAGGAACAGAAATAACTTTCAAACCAGATGAAGAAATATTTTCAGTATTAGAATTTGATGAAAAAATATTAATGTCAAGATTAAAAGAATTAGCATTCTTAAACAAAAATGTAAAAATAATATTTATAGATGAAAGAAAAAACATAAAAGAAGAATTCCATTATGAAGGAGGAATAAAAAGTTTTGTAGAATACATAAATGAAGGAAAAGAAACATTACATGAAATAATATACATAAATGAAAAAAAAGAAAATGAAGTAGAAGTAGCAATACAATACAACACAACATATACAGAAAATATATACAGTTTTGTAAATAATATAAACACAATAGAAGGAGGAACACATTTATCAGGATTCAAAACAGCATTAACAAGAGCATTAAATAATTATGCACAAAAATATATGCAAAAAGAAATAAAAGGATTAACAGTAACAGGGAATGATGTAAGAGAAGGACTAACAGCAGTGATAAGCATAAAAATACCAGAACCTCAATTTGAAGGACAGACAAAAACAAAATTAGGAAATAGTGAAATAAAAGGAATAGTAGATAGCATAGTATTTTCAAAACTAACACAATATTTAGAAGAAAATCCAAGCATAGCAAAAAGAATAATAGATAAAGTATTACAAACAGCAAGAGCAAGAGAAGCAGCAAGCAAAGCAAGAGAATTAGTAAGAAGAAAATCAGCATTAGAGTCTTCTACTTTACCAGGAAAACTAGCAGATTGTTCATCAAAAGATAAAGAAAAAACAGAATTATACATAGTAGAAGGAGATTCTGCAGGAGGAAGTGCAAAACAAGCAAGAAGCAGAGATTTTCAAGCAATACTGCCATTAAGAGGAAAAATATTAAATGTAGAAAAAGCACATTTAGCAAAAATGATAAAAAACAAAGAAATATTAGCATTAATAACAGCAATAGGAACAGGAATAGGAGAAGATTTTGACATACAAAAATTAAGATATGGAAAAATAATAATAATGACAGATGCAGATGTAGATGGAGCACACATAAGAACATTACTATTAACCTTCTTTTTTAGATATATGAAACCATTAATAGAAGAAGGAAAAATATACATAGCACAACCACCACTATACAAAATACAAAAAGGAAAAAAATATCAATATTTATATTCAGACGAAGAATTAGAAAAAAAATTAAAAGAAAAAGAATGGGAAAAAGCAAATGTACAAAGATATAAAGGTTTAGGAGAAATGAATCCTCAACAATTATGGGATACAACAATGAATCCAGAAACAAGAACATTAATAAAAATAAACATAGAAGACGCAATAAGAGCAGACAAATTATTTGAAATATTAATGGGAACAGAAGTAGAACCAAGAAAAAAATTCATAGAACAACACGCATTAGAAGTAAAAAATTTAGATTTATAAAAAAATATACATTTATTTATAAAATAATTAAAAATTAATTAAAAAAATTTACCAAAACTTTTATAAATAATTCAAAACTCCAATTTAAAAAAACATACAAAAATATACAAAAATAAAATAAAAAAACAAAAAATTAACAAAAATAAGAAAATAAAAAAATGAATGAATGTTAAAATTAACAATTATGGTGGTTTAATGGCTAAAAATCCAAGAAAAGGAAAAAAACAAACAGTAAAATTAGTAAAGAAAAAATGGTATGGAATATACAGTTCAGGATATTAT
>WIAN01000079.1 GCA_015519985.1 Candidatus Woesearchaeota archaeon
AAATTAGCATTAGAAATAGTTAATTTGTTTTATGAAGCTAACGGTAAGTATGTATTATTAACTCATCCTCACAGTCATTCATCAGAATTAGAAAAACAAATTTATGTTTATAAAAATAAGCCTGAAGATATTTTTTTAGGAAGCCATTTTAGGTTTAACATCAAAGATAATTTAGAAAATGATTCTGTCTTTCAAGAAGCAACAATGTATTCTGATTGGTTAGGAGTATTTTTAGATTTTTCAACAAATGCAGAAAAAAGATATGGTTTAGGAGAAAAAGTTTATGAAGATAACATTTATAATTTAAGCAGTAAAGCAGTAAGTTCTTTATTGAGAAAAGGTAGAAGAGTAAGATATACTTTGGAGCATGGGTTTAAAACTTTAAGTGAAGAAAGTAGAGAAAGAGGTTTAAAATTAATATATATTATTTCTACATCAGGAGTTTCATGGATAAATATCCCCGATACGAGAGGAGAAATGGATGAAGAAAAAATAAAAGAAACATTAATGTTGTTAAATGATTATTTAGATGAAAATTTTTTAGGAAATGTTTATATAGGAGTTCATTTTCATAACGATTTAGATAATGCTATAAAAAATACAAAAGCTTCTTTAGAAAAATATGTTAAATATTTTGATGTTACTCCTTTAGGTTTAGGAGAAAGGAATGGAATTTCAAGTTTGTTAGAAACAGCAATTATGACAAATGAGATGTATGGAAAAATTTATAATTTAAAACCTTTAGAAGAAATAGAAAAAATTGTTTTAAAAGAATTTTTAAATAACGATTTAGAAAGATTTAAAGAAAGACAATTAGGAGAAAATAAATATAAACATGTTGCAGGAACTCATGTTAATGCAATATTAAAAGGAGTAAGTTATAAAGCAAATGAAGGAGAAGATATTATTCTTTTCAATTATCAAAGTGGAAAAAGCAACACAATAGCAATATTAAAAAAGTTAGGCATAGATGTGAAAGAAAAAGATACAAGAATAATAGAAACAATAACACAAATAGCAAAAGAAAAATCCATTAGAGAAAAAGGAAGAATAATAAGATATGAAGAAATATTAGAACTGTATGAAGAAGAAAAATCAAAATTAGCAGCATAAAAATAAACAAAATAAAAATAAAACACAAATAAAATACAAGAACAGAAAATAAAAAAGTTTATAACTCAAAAAAGACAACTACTCTTTTTATGGATTTAAAAGAAACGCCAAAATACATTGCAGATTTAGAAAACACCATAAATGGTTTAGTAAGAAAATATCCTGGAACTATAGCACTATTTAACCATAAACATACTTCTTTTTTAATAGCATTAAGAGAAGAATTAGGATTAAATGGAAATACTGTAGTTTATACAAAAGAAGGAAAAAAACATGAGTTAAAAAACATAATAGGAGAAGTTTCTTTTGCTTTAGAATATCATAACAGTTTTGTTACAGGAGCATATTTAAAAAAACCTAAAGATAATAATGCTGACGAAATTTTTTATTTAGGTTTAAGAGGAAACCCTAAAGATAAAGCATACTTAGAATTCGAATTAGAATTAGAAAGAACATTAGGGCTAAAACATTATTCTAGACCGAATCCATTGAATCTTTTAGTAGAGAGTGTTTTGTATGGAGCAATATCAAAATATCATATTCCTTTAGAAATAAAAGAAGGAGATCGTGACAGCATTACAGGTCCTTTAATTTTATTCTCTTATGAGTAAGGTTAAAATGGAAAAAAATTATGAACAAAAAAGTTATTTTTTAAAAGATTTAGAAGAGTTTTCTAAAGAAAATTTTGTAATAGTTGAAGGGAAAAAAGACAAAGAAGTTTTAGAAAGTTTTAATATAAAATGTTTTTCTTTAAAAGGAAACATAGATTTTTTTATAGAAAAAATTGTTGAAGAAAACAAAGATTTTAAAAAAGTAGCAATACTTACAGATTATGATTATAGAGGGGAAAAGTTAAGAAAACAAATAAAAGTTAATTTTTCACAATTAGGAATAGAAGAAGAAAAAAAGTTTAGAACAAAAATAAAAAATATTTTTAAAATAAACCATATAGAAAATTTAAAATTATAAACTTTTATTATAATTATAATATAATTAATTATTATATTATTTCTATTATTCTTCGTATTCTTTGTTAAAAACATCATACAACAATTTTGCTTTTTTACTACCTATCTTTTCTATTTTTTCAAAATCTTTAACAC
>WIAN01000080.1 GCA_015519985.1 Candidatus Woesearchaeota archaeon
CCTCTTTTATTCATTTTAAACACAATACAAATTCATTTTACATGTTAGATTAAAAAAAGCATACAATAATATTAAAACAAATAAAATTATTAATATTAATGTTGTCATTGTTTTAGATATCCCTTTTTTCATAAAAACCACTTTTTTTAAAAGAAAAAAATTAAAAAAAGTTTTTAAAAATGTTTTTATTGTAATTTTTTAATTACTTTTATTTTACTGTCTAAGTTGTTTAATCCAGAGTCTAAATCGTTGTATTTTACTGTAAATGTGTCTTCAAATTTCTTTCCTGAAATTCCGTTTGAACATGTTGCTCTTACTACGAATTTGTCTCCGTCATTTATTGCTTGTCCTTTTATACTTGTTCCTGTAGAGTCTAATACGTCCCAGTTACTTACTGTACATGTTGATCCTGAAACATCTGTAATGTTTATTCTTGCTTGTGCTCCGTTACTTAATGCCATGTCTACTGTTCCTGCTGTTGTATCTACTGCTACTGTGTTTGTTGTACATACAACTCCTGTTGCTGAACCTGAATTACAGGTGTCTTGTACAAATCTGTTTGTATCAAACAAACCAAATCCTGCCAATGCAGCTACTGCTATGACTACTATTAAAATAGCCCAACCGTAAGTCATTAAAAACTCCATAGCTGCTTGTGCTCTTTTTCCTCTCATTTTGTTTTACCTCCAAAAACAATCTTTTATAGATTTTAATAGATTAATAGCCATAATACTATACTGATTTATAAACTTTTTGTATAATTTATAAAAGAATTAACTAAATTCATCTAAACGTACTGTAAAGTTTAAATCAGTAAAGTAATTATATTTGGTAATGTTCAATTCTCTTATTCCTTTATCATAATAATCTACTAATTCTTCAGCAGTATAAAATTTTCTTTCAAAAGCAAACAAGTTAGATTTTATAGCGTTATAACAATAATAATCTGAAGGTCCTGAACATTCAGAATCTATATCTAAAAGGTCAGCTTCAAAATATAAGAAAGGAGAGTTTAAAAGGTAACGTCCATTATAAACGTAATATTTATACTCTAAAAGTTTAAGAGCAGAATTTTCTCCATAAAGATCTGCTGAAAAACCTCCAAAAACAGAAGAATGTATTTCTTGATCATTCTCATATACAGGTTCAACACCAAAACCTTTATGTTCAAATTCTCTAGCAAGCCTTGTAAGTACTAATACTTCAGATTCTTCTTCTGTATAACCGACAGGAGAATATTTAGAAGTAAAACCATCTAAAGGATGTTTTAAATAAGTTTCATGAGACAATACAGAAACTTTTGCATTACTAGTTATTCCTTTAAGCTTTTCAACTTTATATTTTAAAACAATATTATCAGATCTTAAAGTGTGTTCTCCTAAAGAATAATCAGAAGGTTTTAAAATAACACTTTTATCAAAAAGAACATCATTTCCACTATACAAATTATTAATAGCAGTATCTTCATCACTATAAACATAATTTTCAACAACTAAAGGTTTGTCAATTTCAACAACTAAAAATCTTAAATAAACATTTTTTCCTTCAATAGAAGATAAAGGCATGGAAAATACAGGCACTCTACTGTTACTTCCATACTTTTCAGTGTCTAATTCAAACAAAATAACATTACTGTTTGAAGGATTATATCTTAAATTATAAGTTCCTTTAAAAGGAAACTTGTACATTTGAACATTGTCTCCTGAAAAAGCATAAGAAAACAAGCCGTACTCTTCATAATTATTATTATCAAACTTTTTATTAGTAACTTTTTTAACACTAGTAATAGTAACAACTAAATAATCTCTAGTTCCTAAAGAGTTTATTAAAGGTTCTTTTTCAACAGGACCAACATAATTAAAATTTGTTTGAAATTTAAAAGACAAATTAGAACAAACATTATTTATACAAACTCCAGAAGCACAACCACAATCATTACAACAATTATTTTTTTCATCAATACTGCAAAAACCATCTCCACAAAAAGAAATGTTAGTAAAATCAGGATCTTCTATATTATTATCAAAAGAAACATTTTGAGCATCAGAAACAACACTATCATCATTGTTATTTTCAAAATTATTGTTAGAATTGTTATTAGAATTGCTTTCAAAACTTTTATCAGAATTATCAATATTATAACTTTTATTAGAATCACTGTTAGTATTATACTTATTGTTTTCTAAAGAATTTTTAGAAACATTCACATCAATATTAATATTAAAAGATTTTAAAAACAAAAGTAAAACAACAAAAAAAATTAATAATAAAAAAAGTCCTGATAATATTTTTTTTCCTTCCATAAAAAAAGATTTTAATAAAAAGAGCTATTTAAATTTTTTCAAAAAAAAAGGAAAAAAATACAGAGCAATATACAAAAAAATATATTTATATTATTCCGCCTAAAAAGTTTCCTAAAAGTTTGCTTCCAATAATAAACAAACCTAAAGAAATACCTATATTAATAGGTAAAGACATAATTGCTTCTTTAGCATCTCCTTTTTTAATAGTAGAAACAATCACATTAGACATAATAGTTGTTAAAGTCAAAACTAAAATTGCAAAAATAAAAAAATCATTATAAGTCAAAGTAGCTCCAGAAAAAGAAAAAGTAAAACCGCCTGCATTTTGTAATTCAGAAGTATCTAAATTTATTGAACTTCCAAGTTTAGTAACAACTTTTAAAATTTCTCCAGCTAAAGCGAAAAGGAAAGGAGCAGCAAATAAAGTAGCAAAATTAATAAATAAAGCATAAGTAGTAACATTAGCAGCCATTTCTTGTCTTAAAAGATTAGTTTCTTGAATGTTTAAAGCAATATTGTTTAACAAATGACCTATTTCTCCACCTGCATTTAAACCTTCAACTAATAAAGAAATACTCCTTTTTAATAAAGGACTGTCATAACTTTCAGAAAATTCTTTTAAAGCTTTCTCTAAATCTTCTCCTGAAAGAGTTTTTTTAGCAACAACTTCAATTTCTTTAGCTAAAACACCAAACCTAGGTCTTACAGCATACCATAAAGCTTTATCAATAGTCATTCCTGCTCTAACATTAGAAGAAGTTAAAAGTAAAAAATCTGCAAGTACTTCTTCAACTTGTTTCCTTCTAGAATAA
>WIAN01000010.1 GCA_015519985.1 Candidatus Woesearchaeota archaeon
AAAGAAAATACACCAACACATATGGCAAGGAATAGAAGAAGCCTACAGTAAAAAAAAACTTCCAAAATATATGATTTTAGGAAAAAAAGAGTATCAAAAAGAAATGGAAGAAAAAAAAGAAAAAGATAAAAATAAAGAAGAAGAAAAAGAAAAAATAGAAGAAAAACAAAAAACAATAGAAAAAAAACTCAATGGAGAAGAAACAATAGAAACAGTAAGAAAAAAAAAGATAGAAGAAATAATAGGAGAAGCAGCAGCAAATATAGCGTTAAACGCAGAAGCAGATGTAATAGTAAGTTTAGAAAAATCAGAAGAAAGCACAAAAGAAAATAAGCTATTAAAAGTATCAATATTTAGAAAAAAAACTAACAAAAAGTTTGAAAAAGTAGAATATAATACTCCATTAAGAAAATCACAAATAGGAAATATCCTTCCAATAAAAGACATATTATCAGAAGCAATAGCAAAAGAATACATAAAAAAAAATGATAGAGTGATATGTGTAGAAGACGAAAATGTAAGCATGGGATTTAGAGGAATGCTATTCATATTTGATGTAGATGAATTATTCTTTAACATTTCATTAGCAGACTTCCCAGAAACAATACCAACAGAAGTAGTAGAAGCAATAATAACAATAGCACAAGAAATAAGTGCAGAAGGAAGAGAAGGAAAACACATAGGAACAACATTCATAATAGGAAATGAAGAAGAATTAAAACCATACACAAGACAAATAATAATAAATCCATTTAGAAATTATCCTGAAGAAGAAAGAAAAATCACAGATCCAAATTTAAAAGAAACAATAAAAAGTTTCGCACAATTAGACGGAGCATTCATAATAAATGAAGAAGGAATAATAATAACAGCAGGAGCAATGATAAACAACAACATTCCAGGAATAGAACCAGTGTATTTGCCTGGCTTCGGAACAAGACATAACAGTGCAGCAACATTAACAAAAGCAACAAACGCAATAGCAATAGTAGTAAGTAGTAGTGGAGGAGCAATAAGAGTATTCAAAGACGGAAAACTATTAATGAGAATAACATAAACAATAATAAAATAAAACAAATAAAAATAATAGAATAAAAAGCTGATAAGATTGGAAGGAAACTATTCATTAACAAAAATAGTATTAGAAAAAACAAAAACAATACTAATAGAAAGTTTTAGCAACATAACAATAGCAGCGATAATATTAATATTAGGAATAATAATAGCACAAATATTAGGAAGACTAACAAAAAAAAGTTTAGAAAAAATAAAAATAAACGTATTATTAAAAGAATCATTAAACATAAAATTTGACTTTGAAACAATAATACCAACAATAATAACATACACAATATACTTTTACTTTTTATTATTATCATTAAGCATATTAGGATTAAACAGAATAATATTAAGCATAATAGGAATAATAACATTAATAATAATATTCTTATCAACACTACTATTTTTAAGAGACCTACTTCCAAACATAATAGTAGGAATAGAAATACATAAAAAAAAATTGTTTGAAAAAAACGACATAATAACATTTGAAGGAGAAAAAGCAAAAATAAAAGAAATAAACTTATTAAACACAATAATAGAAAAAAAAGATGGAGAAAAAATAATATTGCCAAACTCAATAATATTAAAAAAAGAAATAACAGTAGAAACAAAAAAAACAAAAGATAACAAAGAAGAAAAAGAAGAAGAAAGTAAAGAAAAAACAACAAAAGTAGAAAATGAAATAATAAAAGAAAAAAAAGAAGAAAAAACAGAAACAAAAGAAAAATAACAAAAAAATAAAAAAACCAAAAGTTTTTAAAGGAAATTTAAGTCCCTTAATAAAAAAATACTTTATAAAAGCATAAAAAAAACATATAATTATAAATAATTATAATCATGGTGGTGAAAAAATATGCCTTCATCTAAACAATACGGTCCAAGATATGGAGTAAAACCAAGAAGAAAAGTAGATAAAATATTCAAATTAAAAGAACAATCAACAAAATGCCCATTTTGTTTAAAACATTCAGTAAAAAGAATAGCAGCAGGAATCTGGTATTGTACAGCATGCAATACAAAATTTACAGGAGGAGCATACACATACAATCCAAAAGATTTCAAAATGGAAGTAAAAGAAGCTGAATTTTTAAAAGAAAAAGAAGAAAAAGAAGAAGAAAACCTCTTAGAAGGATTTGATGAAGAACAAGAGGTGGACTTCTAATGGCAGAATACAAATGTTTTGATTGTGGAAAAACAATCCCGCAAAATTTAATAAGAAGAAGAGTAAGATGCCCTTACTGCGGATCAAAAATATTATACAAGCCAAGAACAAGAATTACAAAAGTAAAAGCAAGATAAAAAACATTTAAAATTTTTATAAAAAAATTTTATTCACAATAATTTATTATACTTTATCATAATATTTTTAACATTTGTTCTAAAAAAAATTAAAGATAAAAATGAAATTTAAAATAAAAAGTGAAATAGAAATAAGCTTTGAAGAAAAAAAATATAAAAAAAATTATATTGAAATTTTAAAAAAAATATTAAAAGATGAAGATAAAAAAATAGGAAAAAGAGCAGAATTTGATTTTGAAAAAAAAGAAAACAAAATAATAATAAAAATAAAAGCAAAAGACGCAATAGCATTAAAAACAGCAATAAGCGCAATAACAACAATACTACAATTAGTAGAAAACGCATTAAACATAGAATAAAAACAAAAAAAAGAATAAAAAAAACAGAAAAAAAGTAAGAAGTAAAAAACAAAAAAACACAATCAAAAAATCAAGAAAATAAACAATGAAAAAAAAAAACAAATAAAAAAATATAATAAAAAATAAACAAAAAAGAAAAATAAAATAAAAATAAGAAAACAATATCAAAAAAAAGATGATAAAAATGGATAAACATGAAGCATTGCATAAAATACAAGAATTAGAACAAAATTTACAATCACTATTACAACAAAAAAACAATATAATATTACAAAAACAAGAAGTAGAATCAGCATTAAAAGAAGTAGAAAAAACAAATACAACTTATAAAATAATATATAATGTAATGATAAAAAAAGAAAAAGAAGAAACAATAAAAGAATTAAAAGAACAATTAGAATTAATAACATTCAGATTAAACACATTAGAAAAACAAGAAGAAAATTATAAAAAAGAATTAGAAGAATTGCAAAAAAAAGTAATAGAAGAAAACAAACAATAAAAAAAAATTAAAAAGCGGTGATTAAAATGGAAAACTTACAAGACGCATTAGAAATATTATCAGAATTAAAAGAAGACACGACACTACCAAAAAATGTAAGAACAAGCATAGAAACAATAATAAAAGTATTAAAAGAAGAAGAAAAAGAATTATCATTAAGAATAGACAGAGCAATGCAAGAATTAGAAGAAATAAGTTCAGACATAAATTTAGACCAATTTGCAAGAGGACAAATATTAGCAGTAGTAAGCTTACTAGAAGGAGCATTATAAACAAATGTCAAAAAAAATTATACTTAAACAATTTTAAACTTTCTTTTTAAACAAATACATACTTTTATAAACAACAAAAAATTCTACAACATCATATTTTAGAATCTAATTCTAAAATAGAGTAAAAAATAAAATAAAAAAAGGTAAGAGTAAAATGAAAGGAAATGTAAAATTTTTTAATGAATCTAAAGGATTTGGATTCATAGTAGGAGAAGACGGAAAAGAAATATTTGTACATGTATCTGCTTTAGAAGAAGGCACAAGATTAAAAGAAAATGATGCAGTTGTTTTTGAAGTAGAACAAACAGACAGAGGATTAAAAGCAGTAAATGTAAAAAAAGAATAAAGAAATAGAAAAAAATAGAAGAAAGATTAAATAACATAGGATAAAATCAAAACTTTTATAATTAAAACATTTATAAAAAAATTTTATGAAAAAAAACAAAGAAGAAAAACAGAAAGAAAAAAATACAAGCACTATTAACAAATTAATAAAAAAATTGTTTTTAAGATTCTACAAAGACATAACTATATTTGGAGGAACATACTTTTACATTTTAATATTAACAATAATTATAATTTTAAAACAATATAACAATACGATAAAATTAACAATAGCATGGATATTGATAACAATAATATCAATAACAATAAGATATTTTTATTTCAAACCAAGACCAAAAATAAAAAAATACAATAATATAATAGAAAAAATAGACGCTTCAAGCTTTCCAAGCATGCATGCAGGAAGAAGCACAATACTATTCTTATTTTTAACAACAATAATAAAAAACCCATTATTACAAATATTAATATTATTCATATGGATAAACATATTATTAAGCAGAATAATATTAAAAAAACATTATATTATAGACGTAATAGCAGGAACAATACTAGGAATAATAATCTATTATTTGGTATTTCTATAAAAAACTTTTCTCTAATCATTCTTTAAAAGTTTTTCAATATGTTCAAATTGATATTCAAAAATATGAGCAGAATTGCAAAACACTCCTATAAATCCTTTATCTACTTTTAACTTTTTACTAACATAATCTTGTAATAAAAATATTTGAAAAACATTAGCTGGCAAACCAAAAAATAAATCTGAACTTCTAATAATAGCAGTAACATTCAACTTATTATTTCTCAATTTAAAATCCAAAGCAATCATTCCAGGAACACTTCTAGATTTAAAATCAGAATCTAAAATAGGATTCCATAAAGTAACAACAGCTCTTCTACTATAAGGAGTTTTTTTTAACAAAGGAATAATAAAACTTTCAATTTGATCAATAGAATCTTCTTTTAAAGAAAAATTAAAAATTCTATTACCAATTGTATATTTAAAACCTTTTTTACTTTTAGAAAAAACACTATTATACAGTAATTCGTTAGAAGGATACTGCCAATCTTTAATGCTTTTCAAATAAATTAAAGGTTTATGAATATCGTCAGAATTATCAAATTGTAAATAAACATTTAAAACTTCTCTACAAACATTATTATTTTCGTCTTTAAAATCATTACCATTATTTTTTACATATTTTAAAACTTTCTTCCATAAAAAAAATGAATCTTTACTTTTAAAAAATACATGTTCCAAAAAAACCACCTAAAAAAACTTTTTCAAATCAACAATGTCTTTTTTATTCTTACTAAAATCATAAGTGTATAGTTTAAAATTGTAAGTTTTATGAATAAAAGACAATTCATTAAACAAGTCTTGAGATAAGCTATCATAACTTTTATTATGCAATCTGAAAAATCTTGTCCTGTCAGATTCAAAAATATCATTAGCTTTCTCTTTACTTTTCAAAATCTTACTAATATTTTTATCAAAAAAATCTTTAATATTATTAATAATTATACTCTCATACTTTTTAGAAGAAAAAAAATTTGGCTTTTTACCTTCAAACAAAACACTAAAAGAAGATTTAAATCTTAAAGGCAAACCGCAACTAGTATAAATAGTATTTTGAGCTTGAGAATAATTTTTAATAACATTATTACTGCTTTCTAAAAGCAAAAAAACATCGTCAAAATTAATATTTTTTTCTTTCAAACCATAATTCCAAAATCTAAAATAAACATTAGAAAAATCTAAAAAATATTCAGGAATATTTTTGAATAAAAAATCAAAATTTTGTCTTAAAAAAAGATTATGATCAAAAAGAACATTTCCAGATTTTAAAATAATATTTCTAATATCAGAAAAACTTTTTTCTTTTAAAAGTTTTTTAACATCCAAAAAAACACTGCTTTGAGAAACAACAAAAACAAAATTATTAAAAGAAGATTTTAAATTAAAAAAATTTTCATAACTAAAAATGTAAGGACCTTTACTTCCTAAAAAAACAAAATCTTTAGAAACATCTTTATTATGAATGTGAAAAGAACTGTTATTTTCAAAAGCAACTTTAAAAACAACATCTAAAAAAACTTTAAATTTTTTAGAATAAAAATCTTTAAAACTCAAACCTAAAATAATGTTAAAATTATTACTGTACAAAAAAGAAACAACATTAAAAAATTCATTAACATTATTAAAATTAAAATTTTCAAAGTCAAAATAAAAAGAAAAAGAAATTTTATCTTTATATTTTAAAATTAAAGAGACAATTTTTTCATTAAAAAACTCTTTGTTAGGGTTGTAAAAAACAACAACATCATTAACATACTTAAACAATTCAAAATTTTTTAAAATAACATTTTCATCATAAAAAGAAACATCAAAAAAAACACTTTCAACAGTATTAAAATCAGAAAAATAAACAAAATCTTTCAAATCATCACTAATAGAAAAAGAAAAAGAAGAAAAACTTTCAACAGAATTATTTTTTTCAATAATAATCTTAGAACCTTCAACTTTAACATTATCATTAGAAAAATTAAAATTATAAAGTTTCTTACCTTTAAAAGCCTTCTTAGACAAAACAATAATATTCTCTTTTTCCAATTTAGAAAGATAATATAAAGCTTTTTTCTTTAAATTCAAATATTCTTTAGATTTTTCAATAACAAAATCATAAGAATTAATGTTTTCTTCAACAATCTTATTATATTCTTCACTAAAAATATCTCTAACAACATCATCAGAAGAAACATCAGTATGAGTTTTAAAATATTCAATCAAATCCGAAAAAACACTCATAGTTACTAGTAAGTAATGAAAGTATATAAATTTTTTGTTTCAAAAAAACTTTGAAACTAGAAATTATAATTCAGAATAAAATTTTATGTATAATTAAAACAACAATATTAGAATATAAAAAAAATAAAAATCATTACAAAAAAAGAAGGTGTTTCAAAATAAAAAATAAAGGTGAAAAAAACATGGAAATAAAAAAGAAAGACCTTCTAATATTATCTTTTTTAAGAAAAAATTCAAGAATATCATTAACAACAATGAGCAGAAAAACAGGAATACCGATAAGCACTTTGTACGACAAAATAAAAATGCATCAAGGAAAAATAATAAAAAAATTTACAAGCATAATAGATTTTAAAAAATTAGGATATGACATAAAAGCAAACATATTAATAAAAACACATTTTTACGATATAGAAAAAATACAATCATTCTTAGAAAAATGTTTTAATGTAAATAATTTACAAGTAATAAACAATCATTATAATTTTTTTGTAGAAGGAATATTTAGAGACATACAAGAATTAGAAGAATTTAAAAAAAAATTGTTTGAAAAAGGAAAAATAGAAGCAATAGACATATACTTTATAGTAGATGAGTTAAAAAAAGAAAAATTATTAGAAGAAACAGAATTAATAAAGACATTAGCAGAAAATTAAAAAAATTTATTGTACTAAAACTTTTTTACCTAAACTTTGACCAGGCATTCCTCTACTCATAATAGCCCTAACAATACCTTTATTGCCATGAACAGCAACAATTTCTCCTTCAATAGTTTTATTTCCTTCAGTAGTATAAACTACTTTTTTACCAATAAACTTTTCAGCTTCTTCTTTAGAATTAGCATTAACATCTAATAAAATTTGATTAGTCTTTTGAGTTTTAATACTTCTCCTATAACTTGTAATTATCGCTTCCATACAAAAAAGGATAAAAGAAGTATTTAAAAACTTTACCATATTAAAAAAGAAAAAAAAGATTTTTTATTGTTTTACTAAACTTTTTTTAATCATTCATTTGAACGTTTATAAAAAATATCATCTAGCACGTTTCCTTTTTCTGCTTTTATCTCTGCTAAACTTTTTAAACCTTTATACAGACTAAGCCTTAAGTCTGCATCTTTAACTAGTACAGATTCTTCTGGATTTGGTTTGTAACCTAATAA
>WIAN01000081.1 GCA_015519985.1 Candidatus Woesearchaeota archaeon
CAATTAAATTATTCTAATTATAATAATCATTCTAAATATCATTTTAAAACAAAACTATTATTTTTAACAAATTCTTCTTCTAAATAAAATTGTTTTAAAATGTTATCAAAAACAATATTAGAAGAAACATTATTACAAAAAGACTTTTTTCTCTCTAAAACAATAATATTTTCATCGTTATAAAAAAAACCATTATAAGAAAAATTAGGACTTCCAAAAATAATAAAATCCTCATCAACAATAACAACTTTATGATGTAAAAGTTTAGAAGAATTCTCAACAAAAACATTAACATAATCTTTCAAAGAAAAAATATCAGAACCTAAAAAGTTCAAACTTTTAGAATCAACAAAAACATTAATAGAAACATTATTATGCTTATACAATAACAAATTAGAAAAATCATCGTCAGTCAAAGAAAAAGAAAAAACAGTAATATTATTTTTAGCTTTAGAAATAAACTCTAAAATATTTTTTTTACAATCATCTTCAGGACAAAAAAAATTGTAAATATAAAAGTAACAAAAATCAACTTTTTTAAATTTAGTTTTTTCTCCAGAAGAAAAAATTTTATTTTTCAACTCGAAATATTCGTCTTTATAATTCTCATATAAAAAAGAAGAATTGAAAAAAACTAAAAGATCGTAAGAATTATTATTAGTAGGATTAAAACTACCAGTAAAAACACTTTTAACAATATTATTCTTATAACTTTTTTCAAAAACACAAAATTTGTTATGCATCAAACCTCTAGAATAATAATTATTTCTAAAAACATAAGAAATATTATTTTTATCCAAAACAAAATTTTTAGAATTAACGATTAAAAAAACATTTTTTTGTCTTAAAAGATCAACAACATTTTTATCTTTAACATTGTAAAAAGCACAAAAAACATTATTAGAATTATTAAGATTTTCAACAATAATATTATTACAATCAACTCTACTGCAAAAATAAAATTTAAAATCATTAATAGAAACATTTTCAACAACAATGTTAGAAAAATTATAAGAATCAAAATTATACAATAACAAAACAATAAAAACAAAAAAAGAAAAAAATAATATAAAAATAAAAAAATAATTTAAATCGTTTTTAACTAAACTCTTTTTAAACTTCATAAAAAAAGCATTATTTTAAGATTTAAAAAAACAACTAATAAAAAAATAAAAAAATTACGAAAAAAAACAAAAAAGAAAAAATAGAAAAAAACAAACAACAAAAAACAGTAAAGAAAAAAAGCATAAAATAAAACTTAACAAAAGAATATTATTCAATAATTTTGCTTAATTTATAAAAACTTTTACTTAAAGAAGAAAAAACATCTCTATGAGTTTTTTCTAAAACTTTAATATGCTCAAAAATTTTTTTCTCACTGTAAGAAAAAAGAACTTTAAAAACAAAAGTTTCATCATAAAACTTTACAACAATATCTTCAACTTCAAAATCATAAAGATAAATAAAAGGAAAAAAATATTTTTTATCAAAAAATTTTTTATAAAAAAGGTTTTCTTCACTATCAACATTAGAAGATAAAAATTTTAAAAGAAAAACAGATAAAACATTAGAGTTAAAAAACAAAACATTAACAACATTATCGTTTTCTTCTTTACTATTGTTATCCTTCTCATTATTCTTGCTTTTTTTATCAATAAACTCGATTTTAGTATTTTTAAAAATATCTTTAAGAATAGAAATAAAAATATCTATTGTTTTTTTATCAAAATATTTATAATTGTCTTTATCAATAACAAAATAAATAGTTTTTTTATAATCGAATTTAGAATAAACATGTTCTTTCAAAGCTGTTTTGATTCTTTTAAAAAGAATATTAAAATATTCTTTTTCAGAAACACATTTTTTAGTCAAATACAAAAATCTTTCATTATCTTTACAATCCATAAAAAATAAGATTATAGGTTTATTTAAATGTTTTATTGATGTTTTGTTAAAAGTTTGTTAAATGCTTTAAAATATAAGGAAATATAAGGATAAACATAAAAAACAAGTGTTTCTATTTTATAGTAACTACAAAATAGAAATATTTAAAAATGGTAAAAATATTCTTAATAAAAAAAGGCTTTGGAAACACCTCTTTTCCTCAAGGGCAACTTTTATAGTTGCCTTTGAGGTTTTCTAAACCTTTAATAATATTTAATGATACCTGATATTTTTCTATCCTAATATTCCTTAATAATACTATTTTTGTATTTTTGTATATGTTCATTTTCATTTAATGTTTTTTTTAACCTTCTTTAACTTTTTTATGCTTTTACTGCCTTTACTATTATTACTTTTATCACTACTGTTTTCATTATCATTGTTCTTATCGCTGTTTTTTTCTTTAAAATAAAAATCGGATTCTAAAAAAATAAAAAAGAATAACAAAAACAAAATACCTCCGAAAGATAAGCCTAAAAAAAACCAGAAAGAAACTAAAAAATAAAAATTGTTCTTTTTATTAACAAAAGAAAAAAATTTGTTGTTATTGTTAAAATAAACATTCAAACCAGATAATTCAATAGAATCTTCTAAATATAATAAAGAATTAACAATACTACTATTATTTTTACCTAAACTTTGAGCGTATTCATAATAAGAATAACCCATAACAGGAAAATACTTTTTATGAGTTTGAACAGAAAGAATATCAAAAGCACTTTTATTCTTAGCATCAAATAATAATTTTAAACCTTCATCGTTTAAACCTCCGGAAGACAAAATTAAATTTAATTTAGCTTTGTCTAAAGAAGCTTTATAGATACAAACATCATATTCTTTATTATAAAAACTTTCATAAGCATCATTCAAAGAAAAAGGTTTAAAACCGAGAATATAATTAACATATTCTAATAAAGAAGAAGCTTCATTCAACTTTTGAACACAACCATCTTTTAAATCATCAACACTAATACTAATAGAATTATAATCAAAATCTTTAAAATTCATCCAAGAAATACTACTATCAACACGAGCAAAAACATAAGCAGACCTTAAAGCAATACTATTATAAAAATCATCCAATTCAGAAAAAGAAAGTTTAGAAGAATTATCTAAAAAAGAAAAAATTCTTTCAATCTCATTATTAGCTTCATCATGCCTTTCTTTAACAATACTATAAATTTGAATACTGTTAATATCATACTTTTTATTATTCTTAAAAATTTTAAAAGAAACATCATTAATATTCTTTTCTTTCAAAAGAACACTTTTATAAAAATCTTTTTTCTCATCATAAGAAAAATTATAAGTAGAATTTAAAAAATCTAAATAGTAAAGTTTAGTCCTAACATTAAAACAAAAACTAGCACGAGAATAAAACATTTTTTTACTCTTATAAAAATCTGCTTTTTCATTTAAATCATCAATAGTTTTAAAAGTATCCTCAAAAATTTTTTTAGTATTATTGTCAAAAAAATCTAAATTAATTTTTTTCAACCTTTCAATCTTATAAAAATTATCATTACACAAATCATCAGAAGTCTTCTCCATCAAAGAATAATATTGACTAGGAACAAAAATATTTTTGTATTTTTCAAAAGAAACATTATAATCTAAAATTTTAAAAACATCTTTAATATTAGAAACTTTAAAAACTTTAATATCAAAATCATCATAAGATTCATTAGTAAAAGAAGGAACAAAAACAGCTTTCAAACCATAATTTTCAGCAGCTAAAATTTTTTCTTTAACACCGCCAACATTACCAATAATACCTCCAGAATTAATAGTGCCAGTAATAGCAATATTTTTAGGAGTTTTAAAACCAGAAAGCATAGAAATAGTTAAAAAAGAAACAGCAGCAGAAGCACTAGGACCCCCAACAATAGGACTTTCAGATTTAATAGAATACAAAAAATCATACTTAGAACAATCAAAATCTAAAAAGTCACAAGCAAACTTATTAGCAAAAACAGTACTAGCTTGAGTATCAACCTTACTAAAAGGTTCAGAATTAACAAAAACTCTTCCAGAACCATTAATAATATTCAATTCTAAAAAAGCAACACTTCCAGAAGAAACATTACCATTATTATCTAAAGAAACAGCAAGCAAAGGAACATAATCATAAGAAACAACAGAATTATTGTTGTTTAAACTATTATTATATTTATAATAATACAAACTTAAAGCCGACAAAAACAAAAAAACAAAAATAACAATAAAAAAATATTTAATTTTCCTTTCTTCCAAATGAAACTTTTTCATAAAAAAAAATAAAATAAAATTCTTTATAAAATTAATGGAATATACAAAAAAATGAAAACATTTATAAAATCTTAAATAAAAAAAAATTTTATTATGAAAAAAGCACAAGTATCAATGGAAGTAATGACTTTAGGAGCAATAATGACATTAGTATTAGTAATAGCAACAGTAATATTTGTAAATCAATATTATGATGTAAGCAAACAAAAAGAATTAGAAACATTAAACTTAGTATCACAAAAAATAAAATCAGAATTAGAATTAGCAAAAAACGCAGAACCAGGATATTACAGATCATTCATAATTCCTGACAAAATAAATGGAAAAGAAGTAAAAGTAGAAGTATATGTAAGCAAAGAAGGAAACTTTTCAGAAGTAAGAGTAAAATTTGACCCTCCAATATCAGAATACATAGAAAGCACAGCACTAATAGGAGAAGCAGTATTCGGATCAGTAAATACAGGAGAAAATAAAATACAAAAAAATGAAGAAGGAGTAATAATAATACCAGAAACACTTCCAGAAAATGCAAAAATGAATGTAAGTTATGTAAAAATAATAAGCAACAATACACAAGGAATATTACAATTAAAAGACGGAGTGTTCTGCGACTTTTTTGTAGAAAATTATAATAGTAGTAAAAACCCTTATTTTAACATATTATACACATTAACACTGCCAAACAATGAAATTATAAATTACGAAGATCAAAATAACATACAAATTGATAATAATGGTTATCCTATAAAAAATTATGCTTCTTTAAACAATTTTAATCTAGATCTTGTTCCTTATAATAATATTCCAGAAGGAAGCAATTTGAGTTGTAAAGTAACTATGTATTTAGAAGGTAATCTTGAAACTTTCAATTCACAAAATAAATTAACATTAACAGATACACTTCCAGAAATAATAGTTTTAGAAAGCTATTACGACTCTGGCTTTTTTGAAAGTATTAATATGAATTCTTCTTTCAACAAATATTATGCATATATAAAATTAAACATTTCAGACATAGACGTTTTAGACGAAAATTTTACAATAGACTTTATAAATTCAAAATATTTAGATTGTAACAATGAAACAATAAAAGAAATATCTTCTTTTAACAGTTGTACAAATAACATAGTAAAAAAAGATGAAATAAACACTTTTAATCTTCCACTAATAAATTCTGAAATAGAAAATTTAAATGAAAATACAATACCAATAACAATAAAAGTAACAAACAAAGACAACCAAGAAGAAATAACAAGAAAAGAAATAACAATAGAAAAGAAAACTAGTTTTGGATCGGTTTAAAGTTAAAAAATAAAATTTTTAAAAAAATTTTTTAAAATTGTATTTCTAAAGTATAAGTTATTGTTTCATCAACTCCTTGTTTTCCTTGTGAAGTTATAGACACATCAACAGTAGTTGCTCTATCTGATACGACTCCTCTGCCACTAGTACTTAAATATGGAGTATTATTTTCATATAAGAAAATTTTATCATCAACAACAGCACCGTTCTCTGTTATTACTATACGCATAGTTCCTCCAAAGGTATTTATAACAACATAAGGAAATAATACATATCCAACACGAGAATCAGTATCTTTAGGTCCATTATCTCTAACTATTGTTGTTCCATTTTTTTCAACACCAAACAATTTTACAGCTCCAGGTTCAAAAGATAAATTATAAGTTTCTTCTAAAACTGTTGTTCCTAAAGAATTTTGACTGTGCAATTTTATAGTTAAAGCACCGCTTCCTCCCGGAAGTTCATTATTAATATTCAAAACATTATTGTTTGAAACAACATCACTCAAATCAGGTTTTTGAGAAGACAAATAATTGTTTGGACGTCTATTAAAAGCAGCATCAACAGCATCTTTAACATTTTGATCGTAAGAAAA
>WIAN01000082.1 GCA_015519985.1 Candidatus Woesearchaeota archaeon
GTAAGACTTGCACAACCTTTTAGTTTAAGATATCCTTTAGTTTTAGGACAAGGTAATTTTGGTTCTGTTGATGGTGATGCTCCTGCTGCTATGCGTTATACAGAAGCAAAATTGAGCAAAGCAGGAATGTTAATGCTTTCTGATATTGATAAAAATACTGTTGATTTTCAACCTAACTTTGATGATTCTACTAAAGAACCTAAAGTTTTACCTTCTAAAATTCCTAATTTGTTGTTGAATGGAACTTCAGGCATAGCTGTAGGTTTAGCTACTAATATTCCTCCTCATAATGCTGAAGAAGTTATTGAAGGAATTAAAGCTTATATTAAAGACAAAAATATTGATGTTAAAACTTTAATGAATTATATTAAAGGACCTGACTTTCCTACTGGAGGAGAAATTGTTAATTCTCAAATACTTTTAGACGCTTACACTACTGGAAGAGCACAGTTAAGAGTTAGAGGAAAATGGCATTATGAAGAACATAACAATAGGAAGTGGCTTGTTATTACAGAAATACCTTTCCAAGTTAATAAAAGCGATTTGATTAAAGAAATAGCAGAAGCTGCTAAAAATGAAAATTTACAAGGATTGCATGATTTAAGAGACGAATCTGACAAGGAAGGTATGAGAATAGTTTTAGAATTAAAAAAAGAAACTAACACAGAATTATTAGAAGCACAATTATTAAAATATACAAGATTAGAAACTACTTTTGGTATGATGCTTACAGCTTTAGATAAAGGACAACCTAAAACTTTTAGTTTAAAAGGACTTATAGAAAAATACACTGATCATAGATTTGAAGTTACTGTTAGAAGAATAAAATATGAGTTGAAAAAAGCAGAAGAAAGATATCATATTTTAGAAGGTTTAATAATAGCTTTAAATAATGTTGATGAAGTAATTCAAGACATTAAAAGTTCTGAAAGTTCAAATAAAGCAAAAGAATTGTTGATAGAAAAGTATTCTTTAACAGAAGTGCAAGCAAATGCTATTTTAGAATTAAAATTGCAAAAACTTGCAGCTTTAGAAACAAAACAAATAAAAGAAGAACATTCTCAATTAGAAAAAACGATAAGAGAATATAAAGAAATTTTGTCTTCTGAAGAAAAAATTTATGATATTATAATAAAAGAATTAGACGAAGTTAAAGAAGTATTAAAAGGACAAAGACTTACAGATTTAACAACAAAAGTCACAGGAAGTTTTGATGAAGAAAAACTAATAGAAGAAGAAACAGTAGCAGTTACAATTACAAACAAGGGTTATGTTAAAAGAATACCTTTAGAAGAATATAGAATACAAAATAGAGGAGGAAAAGGACTTACAGGTACAAAAACAAGAGAAGAAGATTTTGTTGAAAAAATAATAATCGCAAACACTCATGACTATTTACTATTATTTTCTGACAAAGGAAAAGTTTATTGGTTAAAAACTTACAAAATACCAGAAGGAAGCAGAACAGCATTAGGAAGACCAATAATAAACTTAGTAAATTTAGAAAAAGAAGAAAAAATAACAGCAATAATTCCTGTAAGAGAATTTTCTGAAGAAAAATATTTGTTTTTCACTACAAAAAAAGGAATTGTGAAAAGAACACCTTTAAATGCTTTCAGTAATGTAAGAGTTACAGGAATAAAAGCAATAAATTTAGAAGAAAACAATGATGAACTTATAGATGTAAAACTTACAGATGGAAATGATTACATTCTTTTAGGAACAGCATTAGGAAAAAGCATATATTTTAAAGAGACAGATGTAAGAGCAATGGGAAGAACAGCTTACGGAGTTAGAGGAATAAAATTACAACAAAACGATTATGTTGTAGGAGCAGCTCAAAAAAGTGAAGGTACAGATGTATTGACAATAAAAGAAAACGGTTATGGAAAAAAAACTTTGTTTGAACAATACAGAGTACAAAACAGAGGCGGTTCAGGAGTAATAAACATTAAAACAGAAGGAAAAAAAGTTGTAGGAGTAAAAGCAGTAACTGATGATAAAGGAATAATAGTAATAACACAAAAAGGAATAATAATAAGAACTTTAGTTAAAAATATAAGTAGGTTTGGAAGAGCAAGTAAAGGAGTAAGAATAATAAGATTAAAAGAAGATGATAAAGTAGTAAGTTTTAGCGTAGTAGAACAAGAAGAAGCAGAAGAATAAATTTTTTTTATAGTTCTTTTTTTAACTTTTTTAACATATTAATGTATTCTTCTAAAATTTTAAAACCTTTAATCCAGAAAGATTTTTTTTCAACATCAAAACCTTCTTCTTTCAACAACTTTATAGGATTTTTGCTATTTCCAGAAGATAATATTCTTTTATACTTTTCTAAAAAAGTTTTTTTATCTTTTTTATATTCTTCAAATAAAGATAAAACTAAAAGTTTCCCCCAAGCATAACTATAAACATAAAAAGGACTTTCATAAATATGAGGTATTAAATTCCATTCGTGTTTAAAATAACTAGGAATGTTCATACTTCCAAATTGTTCTTTCAAAAGAGAATAATAATATTCATCCAATTTTTCTTTAGTAATTCCTTTAGGAATGTTTTCATGAGCATAAATTTCAAACAAAGCAAAATAACTTTGCCTTACAATAGTAGCATAACTATCGTCTAAAAATTTTATTAAAAAAGCAATTTTTTCATTAACATTATTGCTTTCTTTCAAAAGGTTTTCAAACAATAATACTTCAGAAAAAACACTTGCAGTTTCAGCTAAAACTAAAGGAGGATGTTTTAAAAAAATAATATTCTTGTCAGAAAATAAATCGTGAATACCATGCCCGAACTCATGGAATAATGTGAATAAACTATTAATATCATCAGTATGGTTTAAAAAAACATAAGGAACAATATTTTTAGAAACATCATAACAGTAAGCTCCGCTTTTTTTATCTTTTTTAGGAAAAACATCAACATGTTTAACTTCAAAAATTTTTTTAGCATACAAATAAAATTCTTCATCAAAATTTTTCATTAAAGACAACAATTTATTTTTACTAAATTCAAAATCGTATTTTTTAAAATCATAACCATAAAAAGGAGCATACAAATGTCTCCTATCAAAATCATAATCTTTTTTAAACTTCATATTTAAAGAATATTTTAATTTAAAATATTCAGTAAAAATTTTACTTTTACTTTTAACAGTTTCTAAAAGAATATTAACACTTTTATCAGAAACATCATTACTAAAATTTCTAACACTAATAGGAGATTTAAACTTTCTTAACTTAATATTTTCATTATACCAATCTAAAACAATATACTTATAAAATTCAGATAATAAAACATCATTTTCAACAAACTTTTCATACAAAACATTATAAGCTTCTTCTCTAAAAACAGGATTTTTATCTAAAATGTA
>WIAN01000083.1 GCA_015519985.1 Candidatus Woesearchaeota archaeon
ATATCTTCTGAATTCATTTCTTCTATTTTTTTATTTTTTATTTTTGCATTTTCTGAAACTGTTTTTGCTACTATTATGTCTTTTGGTAATATTATATTTTTGTATTTTAATATTTGTTTTGCTACTTTTATTTTGTCTTTTTCTATTAAACTTTTTCCTACTTCGTAGTTTTTTGCTTTTAATATTGTGAAGATCATTGCTCCTCCAACTATTACTTTGTTTGCTTTTTTTGATAGTTTTTTTATCAAATTTATTTTTGTACTTATTTTTGCTCCTCCTATTATTGCTGTAAATGGCTTTTTTGGTTTTAATATTTTTTTTAAATTTTCTAATTCTTCTTCAAACAACAATCCATAAAAAGAAGGTAAATATTTTGTTATTCCTGTTATGCTTGCATGTTTTCTATGAGATGAAGAAAAAGCGTCATTTACATATATTTCTCCTAACATTGCTAATTTTTTTGAAAATTCTTTATCATTTTTTGTTTCTTCTTCATAATATCTTATATTTTCTAACATTAATATTTGTTTTTCTAATTTTTGTGCTGTTTTTATTGTTTTTTCATTTATGTTTTTTGAAAATAATATTTCTTTTTTTAACAATTTTGAAAGTTCTAAAGCTACTGGTTTTAAAGAATACTTTTTTTCTTTATTTTTAGGTCTTCCTAAATGACTTATTATGATTATGCTGTTATTATTTTTTAACAACAATTTTATTGTTTTTAAACTTGCTTTTATTCTTGTATTGTCTATTATTTTTCCATTTTTTATAGGTACATTATAATCTGTTCTTAATATTACTTTTTTATTTTTTATTTTTTCTAAATATTTTCTCATTTTAATCACTGAATTTGATATTTATATTGTAGAAGGTTGTTTTTAAAAGTGTTTTTGTTTATATTTTTTTGTATAAATTGACATCAAATAAATGTACAAATAAAAATTTTATTTTTTTTCTTTTTATTCTTTTAAAGTGTTTTCTTATTATTTTATCTAATCCAATTATGTTATAATAGTGCTTTCCTGCTCCAGGACCTGTTTCATCAGAGAAAGAACCTTTTATCACCAATCTTCCAAGTTTATACCAAAAGCTTTCTACAGGACCAGAAACTATAAGATAACCATTATCTTTTAATGCATTTTTTAAGTTTAGTATTACTGGTTCTACATCTTCAAAATGTTCTAAAACGTCTAAAACAGTAATCGCATCATATTCATTTTTATAATTTAATTCATACAAATTTTCTTGTTTAAACTCTGCGGTGTCATACTTTTCGTTTAAAACGAGAATATTTTTGTTTAAATCTATTCCAACAACTTTTTTTACTGAAGGAATTGTTTCTTTTATTTTTGATGTAAAAAGACCATCACCACAACCAGCGTCTAATACTTTTTCTGGTTTTACTAGTTTTAAATAATCTAAAGCTATCTTTAACCTTTCAAAAAATATTTTTTTTACATGTTTGTTTTTAGAATAATATTCTGGCACTATCTCATCTAATTTTATATCAAATTTTTGTTTTTCGTTAATCTTTTCCATAAGAATAAAAAAAATAACAATTATTTATAAAGGTTTTTAAAAAATGTTATATTCTAAGATTATTGCATTTTTTGTTTTGTTAATCTAATGGCTTCATCAACATACTTTTCTTTAAATCCTTTTGATAAAAGGTATTTTTTTATTTTTTCTTCTGAACTTCCAGAATTAAAATATCTTTCCACATAGTCTGAAAGTTTTTTTATATATTCTTCTTCTTTTTCAGTATAGTTTTTTTTACTATTTTTTTTGTTAATTTTAAATTCGTCTTCTTTGAATAAGTAGTTTGTTAAATCTTTTTGAATATCTTCTTTTATTTCCATAGGTCTTGCTATTGAAGTGTAAAAAATGGTAAAGTAAGTTGTTTTTAAAAAATCAATAAATATGTTTAATGCTGCAGAGAATAAAAATAAAAGGTATATATAAAATAAAAATAGTGAAGTTCTATAAGCATTTTCAAAAATTAGCTCAGTAGTAATTGTAGTATCTTTAAATTTTAAAGCAAAAGAGATTATTAAAACAAATAATAAGAAAGAAAATAGTTTGCTTATAAGAGTTCTTAAATAGTCTAGTGCAAATACTCCTGTGAATGTTGCAGCAAGATGGTCTTTGAAAGTTTTTATTTTTGGAATAACATCTTTTAAAGATTTTTTTTCTATTATTACTGCTGGGATCATATAATTGCTTAACAAATCCCATACTTCTGCGAGAAAAGACAAGAATAAGGATACTATTATTTTCATAAATCCGTCTTTATCATTTTTTTGAGAGCTTAAAAAGACTAATAAAAAATCTATTAATGCTACATACACTAAATTTTTTCTTTCAGAACTAACGTATTTTTTTGTTTCTGAAAAAGTTACTTTTTTACCTTTGATTGCATTATATATTATCCAACTTTGATTTGCTTTTTGTAAAACATTATAATAAAATTTGTACGGCCACAAAAATAGTATTGAAAGTATTAGTAAATATATTCCTATAAAACTATACTTTTGAAATAAAATTAGCGTTATTGCTAAAAAAAGTGCAGTATAAAATAAAAAAGTATAAAAAATCATGTTAAATATTGGTTTTTTTGAAACTTCTCTTTTGTTTAAAAACAAAATAGAGTTTTTTATAATTCCATAAGTATCTTTTAAATCTGTTTTAAAATTGTATGATTTTAACAAACCAACCACCAAATTAATTTTTTGTAAAAAAAATTAAATAAAAATTGTTTATAAATATTTCCAAAAAAATCATTAATCACTTATAAGTAGTTAAAAAATAGAAAGGTTTATAAATGGTTGTGTACTACTGTTTTTTTCATGGATAAAAAAGAAGTTATCAAACAAGTTGCTGCCGGGATTTTAGGAGCAGCAAGTTTATTTGCTGGAGTTTATGCTTTAAAAAGCGATCCTGCTGAAAGATTTTTTGATTATTTAAATAGACAACAAAGTAATCAATTATTAGAGGAAGGAGCACAATACGCC
>WIAN01000084.1 GCA_015519985.1 Candidatus Woesearchaeota archaeon
ATGATATTGGAGAATATTTAAAAGTAGGAGCTCATATGGGAGATTTAAGAAGAACAAAAGCAGGTTCTTTTAATGAAAAAGATTCAGTAATATTGCAAGATTTAAGAGAAGCATACACAATTTATAAAAATGAAAATGACGATAGTATTTTAAAAAAATTTTTATCACAACCAGAAGAAGCAGTTAAACATGTAAAAAAAATTTATGTATCTGATAGTAGTGTTAATAGCATTACTCATGGAAGTTATCTTGCAATTCCAGGAGTTGTAAAGTTTGATAGTGATATAAAAAGACATGATATTGTTGCTATGATGACTTTAAAAAATGAAATTATAGGTTATGGAAAAAGTTTAATGGATGCTAAAGACATAAAAAGAAGAACAAAAGGAGCAGTAATAGTAACAGACAGTATAATAATGCCTCAAAATTTATATCCTAAAAGAATCTAAAAAAAATTAAAAATTTTGAAATTGTTTATTCTTTATTTTCCTTTTTATCTTTATTTTCAGATTTTTCTTTATTATCTTTTTTTGTTTCTTTCTCTTGTGCTTCTGTTTGTTTTTCTTCTTCTGCTGTTTTTTCTTCACTTTCTTTTTTTTCTTCAGTTTCTTCTTCTACTTTTTCTTCTAAGTTTTCTTTATTTTCCTCTAAAGCTTCTTTTCTCTTCTTAGTTTTTTCTCTTTTCTTCTCTAATTTTTTCTCTTTTTCTAATTTTGCTTTACTTTCTTTTTTATCAGCTAAATCAACAAAAACTTTTTCTCCTTCTTTTTTAGCTAAAACTTTAACATGATGAGGTGGATTTTCGATTCCATTATCCCAAATATATTCATTAACATCTTTTGAAATAACAACATTTTCAGATTTCATATGTTTAACTAAAAAACTTCTCAAAGCAACAACAGCTTTTTTAGCTCTTTTGTACTTTGGAACTTTCAAAAATTCTCTTCTCAAAGGAACATTATAAATTCTCTCCATAAAAAACACCTATTTTACATTCCTATTTTTTTCCTTCTCCAATGTCTTTTGACTTTTGTAATTCTTGAAGGGTGCACTCTTCTTCCCAAACCAAAAATTTTAGGGACAACCCAAAAAGGAGCCCATTTTGTTTGTTTTCCTTTTTTTAATAATCTTCTTTTTTTAGCATTATGTAAATATTTACTCATAAAAAAACACCTTTTTATTCTTCCATAGCAATTTTAGTTAAAAATGAAATTCCTTTAGGAGTAATAATTCTTCCTTTTCTAACTCCTTTATTTCCTTGTGCAATGTAACCTTCAGCTTCTAATTGTTGTAAAATTTTTCTTGTAATACTTCCAGAAGCTTTAACAAACTTTTCAGGTTTAAAACCTCTGTTTTTTTTAGTTCCATATAAAGTTCTTAATTTTTCAGTACCAATAGGACCTTTTAAAGCAACTTTTCTTAAAATAGCAGCTGCTCTAATATACCACCAATCACTTTGCATTGGAGGTCTGTCTTTACCATGAGAAGTTCTAACATAATAAGCCCATTCAGGCATTTTAACATTCTTAGATTCTTTTAACTTTTCAGCAATCTTTAATATTAATTCATTACTGTCTTTTGAAAGTACTTTTTCCATAAACTCACCTAAATATAATGTTAAATGATGTTATTAACAAAAATAACAAATAAAGGACATAAGAGGTATTTAAAAACCTTGCGGTTTAAAATAAATTTAAAATAATAAAAAGGTTTTAAAATTTTTTATTCTTTTTCTTCTTTTTTTACAAAAGAATCTAAACTTTTATTTTTAATAGAAGTTTTAAAATTTGTATCAACAATATTTCCTTTCTCATCTAACTGCATAACAACACCCCTGTTTTTTTATATTTTTTTATAATGTAAGAAAACATATTAAAATTTTAAACAAAAATCTTTTTTAAATACTATTGCTTTTAAAAATAAATAAAAAAAAATAAAGAATGAAAAATGTATTTTACAAAACAATGTAGTGTAGTTATTTTATAATAAAAAAAAACAATTATAAAAACAATAACATTTTAAATGATTGATTAGGATGTTTATAAACTATTTATTTCAAAACCCCATATTGTATTATGACCCTTTAAAAATAATGATTGTACTGTTTGTATTAATAATAGCATCATTTACAGATTTAAAAAGCAGAGAAGTTCCAGATTGGATAAACTTTTCTCTAATAATAGTAGGACTAATAAGTAATTTAATATTAACAATACTGTATAACAATCCTTTTTATATAATAAATTCCATATTAGGGGGCTTATTTTATTATGTTGTTGCTTCACTATTTTTTTATTCTGGACAGTGGGGTGGTGGAGATGCAAAACTATTGTTAGGAATAGGATTC
>WIAN01000085.1 GCA_015519985.1 Candidatus Woesearchaeota archaeon
AGCAGAAACAGGTTTAAAAGTAATAATATCTTTTAACAAAAAACTTAGCCTTTCAAAAAAAGGAGGAAATTTATAATAATCATTAACAGCAATAATAGCATCAGGATTAATAGAATTAATAGAACTTAATAAAAATTCTAAAGAATCAAAATTATGAGGTTTAGGATAATATTTAGAAAAAATAAAATTAGGATTAACATACTCATCAGTTTTAGATTTATATTTTTATCTAACAATAAAAACCATAAAATAAAGAGTTATAAAAAAACTATATAAATATTAACTATATAAAACATATAAAATAAAAAATATAAAATTTATTCTAAAAAAGTATTAAAAATCTTTTCTAATTCTTTAATTGTATTGTTAATATTAAAATTGTTCAAAACAGTTTTTCTAGCATTCTCTCCTAAAGTTTTTCTTAAGATAGGATCTTCATAAAGTTTTTTCAAATATCTGCTTAAAGCCATCCAATCTTTTTTAGGAAAAACAAAACCATTATAATTGTTTTTAACATAAAACTTCATCAAACCAGTATTAGAAACAACAACAGGAATAGAAGTAGACATAGCTTCAATAGTAGCAATAGAAGTAGTCTCAGTCAAACTAGGCATTACAAAAACATCCATAGCATGATAATATTGTAAAACAAAAGGAGTAGCTTTAACATGAACAATACCATTCTTATTCTTTAAAGAATCTTCAATTTTTTTCAAACCACTACCAACAATTAAAAGAGTAACATTAGAAAAATTTTTTTTCAACCAAAAAAAACTTCTAACAAGAGTATTAATATCTTTTTCATAACTTAACCTTCCAACAAAACCAACCACAAAATTTTTAGGATTCAAACCAACAGCTTCTTTACTCTCATACTTATTAGAAAAAGGTTTAAAATAAAAAGGATTAACACCCAAAGGTAAAATTTTACTAGGCTTCTTAATACCGTAAGATAACAATAATAAAGAATCTTCTTTACTAGGAACAAGAATTAAAGAATAAGAAGAAAGGACTTTTTTTAATCTTCTCAAAGTAAAATATTCAATAAAAAATTTAAAAAACTTATTAAAATTTAGATAAGTAGAAAACAACTCCCAATCTCTAGAGTGTAAGTAACCAACAACAGGTTTTTTTTGCCTTTTAGCTTCTAAAACAACATTAAAACCCACAGGACCAATAGTGTTGTTAAAAACAATATCAGCATCAGAAACAAGTTTTCTAACTAATTTTTTATTAACCTTAGCAACAGGAAACTCACCAACTTTAAACTTGTAAGGAAACTGGTATAACTTGTAATTTTCATTACTAACCTTGCCGTGATCAACAGTAACAACAACAATATCAAATTTATCCTTTAAAGAATTAACAATTTCTTCTAAAAATTTAGAAATACCATCAAACCTAGGAATAAAATTATCAGAAGAAATCAACAAAACAGGTTTTTTCTTATCCATAAAAAAAAATAATAACAACAATAATATAAACTTTTTGGAAAAAAAAGAAAAAATTTATAAAGTAAAAAATTACACATATGTGTAAAATGATACACAATACTTTTTTATTAATAATGGAAGAATATTTGAAAAACTATAACAACAGAATAATAGGAAGAGAACTAGCAAGAAAAAAAGAAAAAAACAATAAAACAATAGCAGAATATTTAAAAAAATTAGAAAGAAAAAAAATATTAAAGAGCAAAACTGAAGGAAAAAACAAAGTGTATTATTTAAATAAAAACACCATAACAAAATATTTAATTATAAAAACAGAATATGAAAAAACAATAAAATTCTTAGAAGAAAAAAAAATAATAAAAGAAATAATAGAAAAAATAACACCACATATAAAAGGAATAGCATTAATATTTGGAAGTTACGCAAAAAACAAAGAAAAAAAAGATTCAGATTTAGATTTATTAATAATAGGAAAAGCTAATGAAAAAAAAATAGAAGAAATAGGAGAACTATACAACATAATAATAGACATCAAAAAATATAAAAAATATGAAGATAACCCAATAATAAAAGAAGCAGAAAAAAACCACATACTAATAAAAAATACAGAAAAATATGTTGAAGAAAGATGGAAAAAATAAAATGGTGTAAAAAACAAAAAAAAGGAATAGAAGTAGTAGAAGAAAACAACAATTTAGCAAAAGTTTACATAAAAAAAGCAGAAAAATCATTGCAAGCAACCAGACAATTAAAAAACAATGAAGAATGGGAAATAACTGCATCATATTACACAATATACTTTTCTATATATGCAATATTAATGAAAATAGGAATAAAATCAGAAATACATAGTTGTACAATAGAAATAGCAAAAAAATTTTTAAAAGAATATTTTTCTAAAGAAGAATTAAAAACTATAGAACTTGCAAAAAAAATAAGAATAAAAATACAATACTATCATGAAGAAATGAACATAAAAGAATATGAAAAAATAAAAAAAGAAATGATAAACATATTAATAAAAAGTAAAGAAATTGTAGAAAACATTACAGAAAAAGAAATAAAAAATATAAGAGAAAAAATAATTAACATTTAATACTTAAACCATTATTAGTCTTAGTAATGTTACAATTATTTTCAAAAACAATCTCTTTATAACTACCATTAGAAACAACAACAGTATTAGAATTAACTTGTTGTTTTAAAACATCAACTTCAGATTTTAACTCTTTAATAGCTTCAAACAAATAAGGAATCAATTCAGAATAAGTAATACCATAAGTACCAGAAGAATTATCCCAAACAACAACCTCAGGAAAAATATCCTTCAACTCCTGAGCAGAAAAACCAACCTCTTTAGAAACACTACTCTTTTTTAATGAAGAAAAATTAAAAGAAGAACCAAAATAATTTTTAATAAAATCTCTAAACTCGTTATTATCAACATAAGAATCCAACCAAGAAGGATCGAAATTTTCAATAGGAAACTCATTAATCTTATTGAATAAAATAGGAAACTGTTTAGAAAAAGAAGATTTAAAAGAACTATCAGAATAAAACTTATGTTTTATCTTAGAC
>WIAN01000086.1 GCA_015519985.1 Candidatus Woesearchaeota archaeon
GAAACATACAGAGTAGATGATGATTGTAATGGAGAAGAATGTATAAAAGTAGAAAGTAAAACACCCTTCTGGGCTAAATGGTTTATAAAAAACAATGAAGAAAAAAATGTTGTATTAGACTTATTAAAAACAATACAACAATAAAAAAAATTTTAAAACCTTTTATTTTTATTTTTTAAAATGAATTCTTTTAAAAGTATTATAAAAAAACAAATTGTATGTTAAAATATAAAACTTTTTAAATGATTATTTTTTTTCTAAAAAAAATGGTAGAAAAAATAAAAATTACTTTTCCAGATAATAGTGTAAAAGAATACAATAAAGGAATAACTGCATTAGAAATTGCTTCAAGTATAAGTCATAAATTAAGAAAAGAAGCGTTAGCAGTAAAAATAAATGACAAAATAAAAGATTTAGATACAAAAATAAATGAAGATTCTAAAATAAAATTTTTAACATTTGAAGATGAAGAAGGAAAACAAGTATTTTGGCATTCTTCAGCACACATTTTAGCAGAAGCAATAACATCATTATGGCCAGAAACAAAATTAACAATAGGTCCAGCAATAAAAGAAGGATTTTATTATGATGTAGATAGAGAACCATTCACAGAAGAAGAATTAAAAAAAATAGAAGAAAAAGCGTATGATATTATTAAAAAAAATGAAAAAGTAACAAGAAAAGAAATTCCTAAAGAAACAGCAAAAGAATTATTTAAAGACAATCCTTACAAATTAGAATTATTAGAAGAATTTGAAGATGATGTTGTAAGTGTATATTATCAAGGAAACTTTTACGATTTATGCAGAGGTCCTCACATACCAAATACAGGATTAGTTAAAGCGTTCAAAGTATTAAAAGCATCCTCAGCTTATTGGAGAGGAGATCAAAATAACAAACAATTACAAAGAGTTTATGGAATAAGCTTTCCTAAAAAAAGCATGTTAGAAGAATGGGAAAAATTACAAGAAGAAATAAAAAAAAGAGATCATAGAAAATTAGGAAAAGAATTAGATTTATTCTTCACATCAGATTTGAGTCCTGGAAGTCCATTCTTCCATCCAAAAGGAACAATAATATACAATGAACTAATAAACTTATTTAGAGAAGAATATAAAAAAAGAAATTATAAAGAAGTAATCACACCAGTAATTTACAATAAAAAATTATGGGAAATTTCAGGACATTGGGAAGCATACAGAGAAAACATGTTCACATTAGATGTAGAAGGACAAACATATGCATTAAAAGCAATGAATTGTCCTGGACATGTAGTATTATTTAAAAACAAAACAAGAAGTTATAGAGATTTACCATTAAGAATAGCAGAATTTGGAATAATACACAGAAATGAATTGTCAGGAACACTAACAGGATTAACAAGAGTAAGAAAATTTGTACAAGATGACGCTCATATCTTTGTAGCAGAAGAACAATTATTTGATGAAATGAAAGAATTATTAGACTTTGTAAATTATATTTATAAAGACGTATTTAAAATGAATTTTAGATTAGAATTAAGCACAAGACCAGAAAAATATATAGGGGATTTAGAAACATGGAATAAAGCAGAAGAAACATTAAAAAAATTATTAGATGAATTAGGATATGAATATACAATAAATGAAGGAGACGGAGCATTCTACGGACCAAAAATAGATTTACATGTAGAAGACGTATTAAAAAGAAGTTGGCAATTAGCAACAATACAATTAGATTTTAACATGCCACAAAGATTTGATGCAACTTATGAAGATAAAGATGGAACAAGAAAACATCCAATAATGATACACAGAGCAATATTGGGAACAATAGAAAGATTTATGGGAATAATAATAGAACACTACGCAGGAAAATTCCCAGTATGGTTAAGCCCAGAACAAGTAAGAGTAATACCTGTAAATGAAAACAGCAAAGAATATGCAGAAAAAGTAAAAGAATATTTGCATAAAAACAATATAAGAGTAGAAGCAAGTTTAAAACCAGAAACAGTAAGCTACAAAGTAAGAGAAGCACAATTACAAAAAGTCCCATATATAATAGTAGTTGGAGATAAAGAAAAAGAAAAAAATACAGTAACAGTAAGAAGCAGAGAAAACAAAATATTAGGAGAATTCAAACTAGAAGATTTTAAAAACAAAGTATTAGAAAAAATAAAAACAAAAACAGAAATATTAGATTTATAAAAAAAATAAAATATCTATTTTAATAGTAAAGCTTTTAAATACTTATTATTTCCTTTTCTTTTATGGCAATTACTCAACATAGAAGTAAAAGAAAACCTACTGGAGGAAGATATAAAGCTTACAGAGGTAAAAGATTATATGAAAAAGGAAGTCCTGCTACTAATACAAGAATAGGAAGTAAAAAAACAAAATTAGTAAAAGGAAGAGGTTTTAATTATAAATTTAAAGCTTTAAGATTGGAAGAAGCAAATGTATTTGTTCCTAAAGAAAAAAAATATGTAAAAGCAGAATTAAAAAATGTATTAGAAAACCCTGCTAACAGAAACTATGCAAGAAGAAACATAATAACAAAAGGAGCAATAATAGAAAGTTCAATAGGAAAAATAAAAGTAACAAACAGACCAGGACAAGAAGGTTTCATAAACGCAATATTAATAGAATAAAAATAAAAAAATAAAAAAAGTTTTAAAAATTTAATTTTAATTTTCTTTTTCTTCTAAAACTTTATCCCAATATTCAACAGGTTTAATATCTACAATTTCTGTTTTATGAACAATGTATTTTCCATCTTTACTTTTAACAATCTTAGTTTCTATTATAGGCATTTTAGTCAATTGTTTTATTTTACTTTCCGTCAAAGTTTCATATTCCATACAATTCACCTCAAAAATAATTTTTTTTAAAATTAAAATAATAACATTATTTTTTTAAATTACTATAAAAAATCCGAAAGAATTTTAAAAAGAAACGGAATAAATTTAGTTAATGGATGTAAATATAATACTTTTAGAAATAGCATTAATAATATTCTTCGGTTATTTTGCAGAAATATTCTTTAAAAAATTTAATATTCCTGACATACTTTTTTTAATATTTTTAGGTTATATTTTAGGCCCTCAAGGTTTTAAAATAGTAGATCCTAATGTTTTTGGAGATGCAGCATTAATATTCACAACATTCACATTACTATTTTTATCTTACGACGGAGCTTTCAATATAGATTTAACATCATTAACAAAAGGTTTAGGAAAAAGCTTAAAAATTTCTTTTTCAAATTTTTTATTATCATCAATAACAATAAGTTTAATAATATACTTATTAAGTTTAACAAAACTTTTACCTTTCAACATTTTAACTTCTCTATTAGTTGGTTTTATACTTGGAGGAATAAGCAGCAGTTTTGTAATACCAGTATTAAAACAAATAAATTATAAAAAAGAATACAAAACAATATTAACTTTAGAAAGTGCATTTACAGATGTATATAGTATTGTATTCTCATTAGCAATATTAGATGTAATAGTTTCAAACCAATTCAACATAAAAGATTCTTTTAGCAATGTAGTTTCACTATTTGCAATAGCAATATTTATAGGAATAATATCAGCATCAATATGGATATTAATAGTAGAAAAATATTTTAAAGACAAAAAATTTTATATGCTAACAATAGCATATGTAATAATAACTTATGTAACAGCACAACTATTAGGAGGAAATGGAGCAATAACAGTATTAACATTAGGATTAATATTAAGGAATAGTAAAAAAATAACAAAAATAATATCAGATATAAGCAAAAAGAAAGAAGAAGAAATAATAACAGCAGTAGATAATGAAGAAAAATTTTTTTACGAACAAATATCATTCATTTTAAAAGCATTCTTTTTCGTATATATTGGTTTGTTCATAAACTTTTCAGAATACTTTTATGTAATAATAGGCTTATTATTAGCAAGCATAATATTATTAACAAGATACTTTTACATAAAAACATTAAAAAGCAATGTTAATGACAAAAAATTTTTATCTTCATTTTATGCAAGAGGATTAGCAGCAGCAGCACTAGCACAAATAGCAGTATCAAAAAACATACCTTACAGTTTAGAAATAACAAAAATAGTATATATGGTAATAACATTTACAATAATATTCAATTCAATACACTTATTCATATTAAAAAAAAGTTTAGAAAAAGATAACAAAACTAATCCTAATTTTGAAAATTTTAAAAGAAAAATAAAACAAAAAAGAACAAAAACAACGAAAAAATAAAAAGTAACAAAAATAAAAAAATAAAAGACAAAAAAACATAATAAAAGAAAACTAAAAAATAAAAAAAAGAATATAGAAAAAGACAACAAAAAAACAATAAAGAATAAGAAAAAAAGAACAATAAAAAAGTAAAAAGTGTTTATAATGGATGTTGAACAAAAAAAAATTTTAATAAAAAAATTGAATGAAAAAATAAACAATTGTAAAAAGTGTCCTTTACACTTAACAAGAACAAACGCAGTTCCAGGAGAATACAATGTAGATGCAAAAATAATGTTTATAGGAGAAGCACCTGGAAGAAATGAAGATTTACAAGGAAAACCATTTGTAGGAGCAGCAGGAAAAAAATTAGATGAAGGATTAAAAAAAATAAATTTAGAAAGAAAAGAAGTATTCATAACTTCAATATTAAAATGCAGACCTCCAAACAATAGAAATCCAAAAATAGAAGAAATAAAAAGTTGCAGTCCATATTTAGAAGAACAAATAAAAATAATAGATCCAAAAATAATAGTATTAATGGGAAATTTTGCTTTAAAATATTTTTTTGATTACAACATTTCACAAATACATGGAAAAATAATAGAAAAAACATATTTAGGAAAAAAAAGATTATTCTATCCAATATTTCACCCAGCAGCAATAATATACAATCAAAAATTAAAAGAAACATTCTACAAAGATTTTGAAAAATTAAAAGAATACATATAAACACAAAAATTTATAAACACAAAAACATTAAAAAAAAATTATGGGATTGTTAAGTTTATTATTCACAAAAGAAATAATAATATATTTCATAATAGGAATAGTAGTATATTTAGTATTATATTTCATATCAAAAACAATATTCAGAATAATAATGTTTTTATCAACGTTACTTTTAATAATAATATTAATAGTAGGATTTTTTGCAATAAACGATGC
>WIAN01000087.1 GCA_015519985.1 Candidatus Woesearchaeota archaeon
GCATTAATAACAGCAGCATTCGGATTAGTAGCAGCATTAGCATGGAACGATACAATAAAAGCAATATTCAAAGCAGTATTCGGAGAAGCAAGTTCACTAACAGCAATGATAATATACGCAGTTGTAGTAACAATAATAGCAGTAGTAGCAACAATATGGATAGCAAAAGCAGCAGAAAAAGCAAAATAAAAAAACAATTTTAAAACTTTTTTTTTAATTATTCTATTTAATTTTTTTAATTCTATTCAATATTTTTTTGCGATTATTATATTTTTTAAAACTTAAAAACTTATAAATGAAACAATATAACAAAAAAAATTATGAAAAATAAAAGTAAAACAATAAAAGTAAAAAAAGAATATGAAAATAAAAAAAATATTAAAATAAAACAACCAGCAAAAAATTTATTTAAAAATGAAAAATTATCATTCTTAATACCTGTATATAACGAAGAAAAAACAATAAAAAAAATAATAGAAAAAATAACAAGTATAGATTGGCCTATAAAAATAGAAATAGTAATTTCAGAAGGGGGAAGTAAAGACAGAACAAAAGAAAAATTAAAAGAAATAAAAAAAGAATTAGGAAAAAAAAGCATAGAAACAAAAATAATAGTGTCAAACAAAAGAAAAGGAAAAGGAGAAAACATACAAACAGCAATACAAAATGCAACAGGAACAATATACATAATACAAGATGCAGATTTAGAATATTATCCTGAAGACATAATAATATTATTATATGCATTAAAAACATTAAACATAAATGTAGTTTATGGTTCAAGAGAATTAGGACCTTCAAAAAGAGGATATTTTATATTCTATTTAGGAAATAGATTTTTAACATTCATAGCAAACTTATTATATGGACAAAAAATGACAGATCCATTAACATGCTACAAAATGTTTACAAAAAAAGCAATAGAAGGAATAAGATTAAAAAGCAAAGGATTTGGATTTGACCCTGAATTGACTTCAAAACTAATAAAAAAAGGATACAAAATATATGAAGTGCCAATAAGATACAACCCAAGAAGCTTTGAAGAAGGAAAACAAAACTCAATAAAAGTAGGAATAGAAACACTACTAATATTTTTAAAATTAAGATTCTTCAAAGAATTATAAAAACTTAACAACAAAATTATTAACAAAACCTTTATAAAAAAAACATTCTTATAAAAAAATCATGTTAGATTTAATATTATTCATTGCATTAACAATAATAACAGGATTGTTATTTTTAAAAGACAAAAAAACAACAATAATAGAAAAAACAGCATTATCACTAATAATAGGAATAGCAGTATTAATATTAGAAGCAACAATACTAAACTATACTTCTAAAATACCAATAATAGGAAAAATATTAAACATAAATTTAATAACAATATTTATAATAAACATCCTACTTTTTTTATACATTTATAGAAAAGAAATAAAAAATCAGAAACAAAAAAACAATCTTAAATTTATTTTAACAAAAAAAGATTATTATATATTAACAACAATAATATTAGTAGTAATATTAACATTATTAATGTATAAAGGAGCAACACAATACCCTTGGTTAGAAGATGGAGATCCATGGGATCATGCAACAGCAGCAAACTATATAAAAAACTATAATACATTTGACAAACCAAAAGATTTGTATGTAAGCCATTATTTAGCCCCTTATCCTCCAGGATACGCAATAATACAAAGTTTAACATTAAACAACAACACAATAAACCATTTAAAACTAATAAACGCATACATAATAGGATTGTTATTATTAGCAGCATTCTTCTTATATTATAGCTTAATAAAAGACGAATTAACAGCACTAATAGGAACAACAATACTATTAATGCTTCCAGGAACAACACATTTCATATTCGCACAACCATTAGCATTTTTACTATCAACAATAAGCTTGTATTATCTAATAGAATTATTAAAAAAAATAAAAAATAAAGAAGAATATAAAAAAGAAACATTACTATTTTCAATAACAACAACAGCAGTATTATTAACACAACAAATAATCTCAGCATACCATATAATAGCAATAATAATAATCACAACAACATATTATATTTACATAATAATAGAAAGAATAAAAGAAGAAAATAAAAAAGAACAAAAAAACAGCATAAAAAAAATAATAAGAATAATAAACAAAGAAACAACAACAATAATAAAAAAAACAATTCCATACATTCTCATAATAATAATATTCACATTAACATTTTACGGATTACAATTCTTAAATTTAGGAAAACAAAACATATATGAAAGTTACACAATATCAAAAACAAACAAAGATACAAGCAAATGGTATTCTTTTGTGCATACACCAGAAAAAAGATGTGCAAAAGAAAAAGTAGGAATAGAATGTAACCTTCCATACTATACATTCAAAGACTTTTACATAACAAAAGCACAAAACAGCATAGATGTAGCAAAAGGATTTGGAAAAGCAATAACAATATATTCAATAATAGGCTTATTGTTAATACTCTTAATAACAACAAAAAAAATAAAAAAGAAAAAAATAGACGAAAAAACAATAAATTACATAATATTATTATTACTATTCATATTCACATTTTTAGGAATAAATTCAGACAGATTTATAATAAAAATACTCCCACACAGATGGTGGAGTATAGCAGAATTATACTTAGCAATAATAGGAGCAATAACAATAATCACAATAACAAATACAACAAAAAAAATAATAAAAACATCAAAAGCAAAAAAAACAATAATAGCAATAACAACAATAACAATAATATTGTTATTATTATACCCAATATACACAACAAGCTACCAACCAAAAGTAAAAGTAAATACAAGCATATGGCCCCCTCATGGCTATCCAACAAGTTATGAATACATAAACTATTTACAAACAAAAACAAAAACAGGATATTTAAAACTAACAGAAAAAAACATGATAGGAAAAACAACAATAGACTTATGTTCTCATCAAATATTAACAATAAGCAACAATCAAAAAACACCACAAAATATTATTCCACTAATAGCAGAATTAAACAAACCAAAAAAACACAAAAACATGGATATAAAAGATGAAAAAGGAAAACCATACAAAATAAACAAAGAAAAAATAGACATAAATATAATAAACGAATATTTAGAAAAAAACAAAATAAAATATTTAACAATAGGAACAAGCTGTTATAAAAATTTAGAAACAAACACAACAAACCAAACAAAAAAAATAGAAGAATACAACAACCTAATAAAATACATAATGAATGAAATACAAAAAACAAACAAATACAACTTAATATACAACGATCCAGGAATAATAATATTAGAAAAAGTGAAATAAAAAATAGGTGGAAAAAATGAAATTTAACATACACAAAGTAATAGCTTTCATAAAAAACCCTGTTTTCCCAGGAAGTAAAGAGTATTGGGAGAAAAGATATCTCTCAGGAGGAACATCAGGTCATGGTTCTTATGGCAAACTAGCAGAATTTAAAGCAGAAATTTTAAACAATTTTGTAAAAGAAAAAAACATAAACTCAGTAATAGAATTTGGAAGCGGAGATGGAAATCAACTTTCACTATTTAAATTTCCAAAATATATAGGTTTAGATGTTTCAAAAACAGCAATAAAAATGTGTTTAAAAAAATTTGAAAATGATAAAACAAAAAGTTTTTTTTTATACGATTCAGAATATTTTAGAGATAACCATGGAATTTTTAAAGCAGAACTAGCATTATCATTAGATGTAATATATCATTTAATAGAAGACAAAATATTTGAATTATACATGAACCACTTGTTCTCTTCTGCTGAAAAATATGTAATCATATATTCTAACAATGAAGAAAAAGTACAATTATATCATGAAAAATATAGAAAATTTACTGATTGGATTGAAAAAAATATAAAAGGATGGAAATTAGTTAAAATAATAAAAAACAAATATCCAGAACAATCACATTCAGATTTTTTTATCTACGAAAAAATTTAAAAATTTTTTAGCTTCTTCCAAACTTATTATCTTAAAATAAAAAAGTGTAAATACATAAACAACAATAGAAACTGTTAATATAAAAATAATTCTTATAACTAATTCAATAATATTGTTATTAACAGTATTATATAAAAAATATTTGTTTAGAAAAATATTAAAAAAATATACAGAAAAAAAAAGTATTATATTAGAC
>WIAN01000088.1 GCA_015519985.1 Candidatus Woesearchaeota archaeon
CTCCTACTATAAGAATAATAAATTTTTCAAGTAAAAACTTTTATTATAATTCTATTAATAAAATAATCTTGACTATTGACAATTTGTGGAATAAAAAATTGGAAGATGTTTATTTGAATGTTAATATTTTGAATGAAGATAATGTTTCTGTAAGTAATTTTAAAACTCAACTTTTTGATTTAAATCCTGGTTTGAATAATATAAATCTTTTTTTTGACTTTGAGAATTTTAAAGATGGAACTTACACTTTAATTTTTAATTCTTTTTATATAAAAAACAATAAAGAATATTCTTTAAATAAAGAAACTTTTAAACTAAAATATTCTTATAAAGGAATTTTTGTAGATTCTTTAACTCCTAAAGTTATTGAAAAAAAGAATAAAGAAAACACTATTGTAATACTTGTATTCTTTGTAATTTTAATTAATATATTGTTGTTATCAGTAATATTTATAAAACTAAAAAGTTTTAAAAAATAATAATGGGGTTTGAAGAGTTTAAAGCATTTGAAGAAGAAATCAATAAGAAAAGAATAAATAATAATGTTTTAGCTGTTATTTTAATTATTTTAATTTTTTTAATTTTATTTTCTACTTTTAAAATTTTAAATGTTCCTAATTCTTATACTGCTAATGCTGTTGCTAATGTTAGTTTTTGTTTTAATTATCCTCCTTTTCCTGTTTTTGACAATTGTCCTAATAGTAGTTATGTTTATCAAGAATATAATTGTATTGTAAATACTTCTGACTATTTTGAAGGACAAAACCATTTTTTTTCAGACGATACTGTTTTATTTGATATTAATTCTTCTACTGGAGAAATAAAATTTACTCCTCAAAGTGGAGATGAAGGAACTTATAATATTACTATAAATATTATTGATGATTCTGGTTGTATTTTAAATAATGCTTCTGGATTGTTAAATATTACTGTTTATCCTCAACAATCTAATGAAACTCTTATAATTTTTGACGATTCTGATTTGAATAATACTATTTATAAATATCAACCTATAATGTTTTATGCTAATTATACTGATAACAATATTACAGTTACTAATGCTTCTTGTAATATTTCTTTTGAACAAAACAATGTTTTTTCTGAATGGTATAATATGAGTTTTGACAATTCTTCAGGTTTTTATATTTATAATTCTACTACTGGTTTTTTACAAGGAGATCATTTGTTTAAAGTTAGATGTAAAAATTTAGATCAAAATTATTCTTATATGGAAAACACTTCTAATTTTGTAATTACTAATAGACCTCCTTATTTATATCATCCTTTTCCTAATATTACTATGAAACAAGGAAGTTCAGTAACGGGTTATAATTTGAATGATTATTTTAAAGATAACGATTTAGACTTATTATATTTTTCTCATTCTAACCCTTCAAATATTAATATTATGATTAATTCTGAAGGTGTTGTTACTATTATTCCTGAACCTTGGTATTATGGTACTAAAACAGTATTTTTTTATGCTAATGATACTTTCGCTCCTTTAGTTCCTTCTAATGCTTTTAATATTACTGTTGAACAAATTACTTATCCTGAAACTCCTCCTAGTGGGGGGGGCGGAGGAGGTTCTTCAGGAATTGTATGTATTGAAAATTGGTATTGTTATGATTGGGGAGAATGTCTTCCTACAGGAATACAAACAAGGAAATGTGTAGATCTTACAGGTTGTAATACTACAAAAAATATGCCTGAAACAGTTAGAGAATGTGAATATATTGGTACTTGTTATGATAATATAAAAAATTGTCATGACAATCTTTGTGAAACTGGTGTTGATTGTGGTGGTCCATGCAATCCTTGCGCTACTTGTTTTGACGGAATACAAAATCAAAATGAAACAGGAGTAGATTGTGGTGGTCCTTGCGATCCTTGTGAAAAGAATGAAACTAAAACTCCTAACATAGAATATCCTAAAAAAATAGAGGAAGAAAAAAAACAATATGACTTTACACTTTTAGGAATATTTTTATCTGCTTTTATTTTAGCTTTAATATCTGCTTTGTTGCATGATAAAATAACTCCTATACTTTCAAAGTTATTATTTGTAAAGCCTGTTAATAAAAAAGTTTCTTTAACTTTAGAAGCTAATACTGTTATACTTTTAGAATTATTATTAAAAGATTATGAAGAAAAAAGAATTACTTATAATCAAACTTTAGAAAAATTGTTCTTTTTATTACAACAATTGTTAAGAAAAGAGTTTTCTTTTAAAGAGGAAAAAACTTTAGAAGAATTAAAAAGTTTTAATAAAAATTTTGGTAAAAAATATAAAAAGGTTTTTGAAAATATTATTGATAATTTAGAAAAAGCATCTTATAAAGATAAAAAAGTTGATTTGAAAAAATTAATAAATCAAACTTTACTTTTAACTTATTATTTTATGAATAAAGAAAAATATTATGAGTCTTTAAACAAATTTTTAGATTATTCAGAAAAAGAAAAAGAGTTATTGTTGGAAAAAATATTAACGAGCATAGATTTATTATACCATAATAACAGGTTAGAATCTGCAAAAGTTTTATTAAAAGAAGCAAAAATGTATTATAAACATTTAAAAAATAAAAACAAATTTAAAAAAGTATTGTTTTTTGAAGAAAAATTGAAAGAAAATAAGTAGTGTGGTTTTATGATTAATAAAGAGGTGTATAAACAAAGTTTGTTTTTATTCTTATTAGTTTATATTGTTTTTTTATTAACTTTATTTTCTAATAATGTTTATTCTGCTGACGATTTTAGTTTTGTTCCTAATGATGATTATGACTTGTATGTTACTTTAAATCAAAGTGATAATTTTCTTTATGATTTGAATTCAACTTACAATAGTAATAGTTCTACTGTTGTAGAAGATAGTAGTATTGTTAAATATGTTTTTCCTGATTTAACAGATCATCCTTTATTTTTTTATGATAATGATACTGGTTTTGTAAATTATACTCCTACAAATAGTGAAGTAGGTAATTTTTCTATAGCAGTTTATTTAAAAAACGCTAGTTCTGATGCTCCTGACAGTGGTTTTTTCACTTTTTATTTTACAATATTAAATGTTAATGATTATCCTTATTTTGTTAATGTAAGTCCTAACAATAATAGTTTTAATTCTTCTGAAAATACTACTTTGTTTTTTTCTATAAATGCTTCTGACCCTGACTTTTTGTATGGTGAAAACAATACTGTTTTTTGGATTGTAAATAACAATACTAATTTTTCAGAAAGTTTTTATAACAATACTTCTTACACTTATAATTCAAATTTTTATTATAATGTTTCTTTTTGTGATGCCGGTTTATTAAACGTTACTGTAAAAATAGAAGATGATGAAAACTTTTTTAATCAAACAGAATTTTTAATAAATGTAAGTAATGTAAATAGAAATGTAACTTTTAATGGTACTATTCCAAATCAAAATTGGACTTCAAATTATAGTATTGTTAATTATACTGCTAATTTTTCTTTATACGATTATTTTAACGATTCTGATCTTGAATGTAATAATTCTAATAAAGACAATATTACTTTTACAGTTGAAGGAAATCAAAGCATTATAGTACATATTTACAATAATAATGGAACTGTAATTTTTGAAACTCCTCCTTATTATAGGGGTGTAGAGTATATTGTATTTACTGCTTCAGATAATTATAGTAATATAAGCAGTAATAATATTACTTTAAACATTACAAGTCCTAACAATTACAACCCAATAATTTTTTCTGTTGAAAATCAAACAGCAACAGTAAATGTTCCTTTTGAATTATATATTAAAGTTGAAGATCCTGACATTCCTTATGGAGATAATATTACTTATTATGACAATACAACTTTGTTTGATATACAATGGTATAATTTGAGTGAAAATTATAGTTATGGATTAATATCTTTCACCCCTAACAGTAGTCAAATTGGAAATTATTCTATAAACATTTCTGCTAATGATTCTCAAAATGCTTCTGACAGTTTTGTTTTAAACTTAACAGTACAACCAAACAATCCTCCAATATTAAACACTATTGGAAGTCAAACAGCTACAGAAGAAGTTTATTTTTCATTAAACGTTTCAGGAACAGACAGTGATAATGATCCTTTACTATTTTATACAAACAGCAGTCTTTTTAATCTTCCTTATAATAACACTGTTAATGCTTACCAATTAAACTATTATAATGATACTCAAGGATTTTTGAATTTTACTCCTACAAATGAACAAGTAGGAATTTATAACATTTTATTTTTTGTTTTAGATTCTAAAGGAGCTAACGATTCTGAAATTGTTCTTTTTGAAATACAAAACGTTAATGACCCTCCTATAATATTAACTCCTTTAGATAATGAAATAATTTATGTAAAAGAAAATTATACTTTAAACTATAATGTTACTGTTTCAGACGATGATTTAATACATGGAGATTCTATAACTTTTTATACTAACAATACAAATTTTACTATTAACAAAATAAACGACACTTTAGGAATATTAACAAACACAACAAATTTAAATATTGGAAATTATTCTTTACAAATAAATGCTTCTGACAATGTTTCTTCTAATGATAGTAAAAATGTTATTGTAAGAGTTTTGCCTTTACTACCTCCAAAATTAGATAACATTACAAATTTAACAACAATAGAAGATAATTATTATTATAATGTTATAACAGCAACAGATCCTAATAATGATCCTTTAACATTCATAATTAACGATTCTATATGGAGCAATTATACTACAATTTTAAATTCTACAGCAATATTGATAAATACAACTTACAACAATTCTCAAGTAGGAAATTATTCTATAAATGTAACTGTAATAGATGTAGATAATATGACAGATACTTTAATTGTTAATTTTTCAATTTTACAAAGAGATGACCCTCCTATAATTTTAGGTCCTAATAATTTAACTTTGTATGAAGCAATTAACAATATAAATTTTTTAGATGTTTATGATGAAGAAAATAACACTTGGAATATCACTTCAAATTTAAGTTTTTTAAATGTAAGTTATTATAATATTACAAATGCAATTTTAAACAATACTCCTAATGCAAGTCAAGTAGGCTTTTATCAAGTTAATTTTACAGTAATACAAAACTCAAACAACAGTTTAAACAGTAGTAAAATAATTAACATTACTATTGTTGATACTCCTCAAAAAGCAGAAATTATAAATTATTCTCCAAATGTAACTAATGATTTTATTAATACTTCAGAAAATAGTAGTTTAAATTTTTCAATAACTTTTAAAGATGACGATTTTTACTTTAATGAAACAGAAAAAGTAGAATGGTATTTTGACAATAATCTTATAAAAACAACTGATAATATTACAAAAAATAATTTAACAAACAATTCTTATACTGACAATTTAACTTTAAAATTAAACTTTTGCGATTCAGGAATAAAAGTTTTAAAAGCAAACATTACAGGAAAAGATAATCTTTCAACAATAAAAAATTGGACTTTAAATATTAGTAATGTAAATAGAATTCCTTTATTCGGAACAAAAATTTATGAAAAAGAAACTTTACAAAATTATACTTTAAACAATATAACTTACAATAATTCAGGATTATTTTTAGACACTGCAAACATTACTAATACAACATTATTAAATGGAACTATAACTTCTAATGAAATAAGATTGTTTTCTTCATCTTCTAGCAGAGATAAAGCAAAAATAGACAGAATGTTAATTTTAGGAAATTATAATAATAGCAGTGTTTATTATAGTATAAGATTTGACTATAAACTTTCAGATTCTTACCCTTCAAATTTTAGTAATTGGACTCCTTGGATTTTAGCAAATAATACTATTGATTTAAATTCTTCAAACATTACTATTGGAAATTATTATCAATTTAGAATATTAATAAATGAAACAACAAATAACAGTAATAATAGTTATAAAAGTATAATACAAAAATCAATTTTTAAATATTATATTGATAATCAAACTGTAACTAAAGATGTACAATATGTTGATTTTTTAAATTTGAATGATTATTTTTATGATCCTGATGATGAATGTATTGTTAAAGACACAAAATATGCAAATCATTCTAGTAGTAGTAAATTAAACATTAATATACAATCCGATTTTTCTGTAGATATCTTTACAGTTTCTACAGGAACTGAAATTGTTTATTTTACTTTTAACGATTCTTATAATGAAAGTAAAAGTAATAATATAACTTTTAACATTTTAGATTCTAACACTCAACCTCAAGTGCAAATTATTACAAGAACTGTTTCTGGAGGTACAACTACACAAATAATTTCAAATTCTATTCCTATAGAAAAACCTAAAGCTATAGATTTAATTGTTCCTGGAGTAGTCACCATTTATGAAAACGATACTATTAGTGTTCCTATATATTTAGTTAATACTTTAAACAAAACTATTAAAGGAATAACTTTAAGTGCTAAAAGTGAAAATCCTAATATTAGTTTAGAATTTACAAACAAGTTTATAAAAGAAATTCCTTCTAAAAAAAATGTTACTGCAAATTTAATAATAAAATCTTACAAAACTTATGGAAATTATGAAGTTGTTGTAGAAGCAAAAGTTAAAGATCCTTCTTTTAATGCTTCTAACAAATTTTTTATAAACAGTATAGAATTAGGAAAGGCAGGAGAAAAAGAATTCAATACTAAACTTGCTTTTACAAGAGATTTATTAAGCAGTAATCCTGAATGTTTAGAATTAAATGAACAGTTAGATAAAGCTAAAAAGCTTATGGATGAAAAAAAATACAGTGAAGCTAATGCTTTGTTGTCTGAAATTGTTGATAGTTGTAAATATTTAATATCTTTTAAAGAACAAAAAAAATCTGAAGATAAAAAAAGTTTTATAAAAGAATTGTTTTCTAATACTTCAAATGAAACTCTTATTTATGCAAGTATTATAATATTTTCAAATTTAATTTTGTTTTTTATGTTTTATTACTTTTTTTTCCATCATAAAAAAAGAGTAAAGTTTAAAAGAAAAAGATAAATAGTCTTTATTTATTAAAAAAAGAACGGTTAAATGAACGATTAAAATATTAAAGAAAGAATGGTTAAAATGTTTTATAAAAATAGAAAGAATAAAAAAGTAAAAGTAAAAAAAAGTATTGAAGAAGTATTATTAAAATATGAAGAAGAATTTTCTTTTTTAAAACAAAATTTGAAAAAAATATTAGATTCTAATTTTAAAAGTTTAAAAGAAAATTTTGATGAAGAAACTTTTAAAGAAAAAAAACAAGAATTTATTGACAATACTATAAATGAATATTTTAAAAAGATAAGAATGTTTTTGATAGAAACTTTAAAATTAAAAAAAGGTTTTACTTATGAAGAAGCATATAAGAAAGTTTCAAGAAAACATATTAGTGAAGAGTTAAAAAAACAATTTAAAAGTATAATTTTAAAATTGAATGAGATTGAATATTCTCCTGTTAAAGATTATGAAAAATTGTATGATATTTTAGACGAACTTTTAATAATTACTAAAGAAATAATTGTTTTAGAAGAACAAAAAAAAGTTGAAGAAGATAAGTTTAAAGTTTTAAAAGAAAATTTAAAAAAAACTTTTTTGTTAATAAAAAAAGTTACTTTTATTTTTTGGTTTCCTTTTTACTTTTTATATTTAAAATTAAAAGTTTTGTTTGAAAAAGAAGAAAGTACTGTTTTAAAAGTTAAAAGTTTAGTTGAAAAAGGAGAATTGTTTTTGAAAAAAAATAATTTATACGAAGCAATAAAATTATATGATGTTATAAGAAAAGAATATTCTTATTTAGATGATGATGATAAATTGTTGTTAAAACCTAAAATTTTACAATTTTACAATAACATTTTACAATCTTATGAAGAATTAAAAAAATTAGAAGAAAAAAAATAGAATGATAAAACAAAGAAGCAAAATAAAGAAATAAAATAAAGCAAAACTATTTAAATAAAAAAACTTTAATCATTATAAAAAGTTAATGATTACTATATAAGCATTATGTATTTGTTGTAAATTTGAGGTGTTTTGTTTTGAAGGTGTTTTCAAAGCATAAAGTTCAAGAAGAAGATTTTGAAAATAAAGTAAAAGAATACCAGAAAGATTTTGAACTAGTAAAAAAAGAAATTTCTAAAGCAGTTGTAGGACAAACTAAAATTGTAGATGACTTTTTGAAAGCTTTAATTGCTAATGGTAATGTTTTAATAGAAGGAGTTCCAGGTTTAGCTAAAACTTTATTGATAAGAACTTTAAGCGAAGTTATGGGTTGTAAATTTTCAAGAATACAATTTACTCCTGATCTTTTGCCTTCTGACATTTTAGGAATTACAACTTATGAAAAAGAAAGAGGTTTTTATGTATTAAAAGGACCTATATTTGCAAATTTTATATTAGCAGACGAAATTAACAGAGCCCCTCCAAAAGTACAATCTGCGTTGTTAGAAGTTATGCAGGAGAGACAAGTAACTATTGGAAGAGAAAGTTTTGAAGTAGAAATGCCTTTTTTTGTATTAGCAACTCAAAATCCTTTAGAAAATTTAGGTACTTATCCTTTGCCAGAAGCACAAATGGATAGATTTTTGTTCAAATTGTTTATTGATTATCCAACTCCTAAAGAAGAAAAGCTTATTTTGAAAAAAAACATTTCAACAAGAAAATTTGAAAGTATAAATTTAAACAAAGTTTTTTCTAAAGAAAAAATTATACAATTGCAAAAAGATGTAGAAAAAGTTTATGTTGATGAAAAGATTGAAGAATACATTGTTAGAATTATAGATGCTTCTAGACATCCTGAAAAATATCATTTAAGATTAGGAAAGTATATTGAGTGGGGTTCAAGTCCAAGAGGAAGTATTGGTTTGTATAATGCTGCAAAAGCAGATGCTTTGTTGAATGGAAAAACTTATGTAACTCCTCAAAATGTTAAAAATGTAGTTCATAATGTTTTAAGACATAGAATTACAATAAATTATGAAGGACAAGCAGAAAATATAACTTCTGACAAGATCATTGATGAAATAATTACAAAAGTTCCAGTATTATAAATAATGTAATGTTTATAATTAAATTTATATTTTTAAAAATTGTTTTTTAGGTTAAAATGGGGTTGTTAATTGATATTGAAGGACAGATAAAAAAAATAGACGTATTGTCAAAAAAAGGTTTTTTTGGAAAATTAGTAGGAGAATACAGGTCTGCTTTTAAAGGGAAAGGTTTAGAATTTACAGGTTATAGAAATTATGATACTTCTGACGATGCTATAAGAATAGATTGGAAAGCTTCATTAAGAAGTCAAGATTTATTAGTTAGAGAATTTGAAGAAGAAAGAAATTTAAATGTAATATTTTTGTTTGATACAAGTAATAGTATGCTCTATTCTTCTAATGAAAAATTAAAAGCAGAATATGCTGCTGAACTTATAGGTGCTTTAAGCTACGGTATTTTACAAGCTGACGATTCTGTAGGTTTAATAATGTTTAATGATAAAATAAAAACTTTTGTAAAACCTCACATTGGAAGCAAACAATTTTTTAGTATAGCTTCAGAATTAAAGAATGAAAAAAATTATGGTGGAAATAAAAATTTTAAAAGAGCTTTAAATTTTTGCATGTCAGCTTTATCAAGAAGTACTATAATATTTTTAGTAACTGATTTTATTAATTTGCCTTCTGATTATAAAAGTTTTTTAGAAAGTTTTTTAGAACATTTTGAAGTTATAGGTTTAATGATTAGAGATCCTAATGATGATGAATTTCCAGAAGAAGGACTTGTTACTTTAATGGATCCTTTCACAGGTAAAGAATTAACTGTTGCTGCTGAAGAAGTAAAATATCATTATGACTATTTAACTTACAAATATGTTTCAGAATTAGAAAGTTTGTTTAAAAAATTAAACTCTGACATTTTAAAATTTTACAACAATTCAGATTTTTTAAAAATATTTTTAGAATATTTTAAAAAGAGAAAAAAGAAAAAAGAAATAAGAGTATTTTAAAACTATTAAAAAATAATATTAAAAAAATTATTAAAATTAATTTATTATTATTTTGTTCAGTGGTGTTTTATGCAAATTACATTTCAAAATCCGGCTTTTTTATTATTTTTATCAGCTATACCTATGTTTATAATTTTTCACATTCTTTCTTTAAAATATGTTAAGACAAAAGCTTTAATGTTTGCTAATTTTGAAGCTTTGCAAAGAGCTTTAAGCGTTACAACTACAAAGTTGCCTGGAAAACCAAAAATATCTTATAATATTTCTTTATTATTATTTAGAATTTTAACTTTTACTCTTTTAGTTTTAGCACTTTCAGGAATGACTGTTTGGATTGAAGGACAAGGCACTAATCAAAGTTTTATGTTAAACATTGATTCTAGTTCTAGTATGTTAGCTGAAGACATTCAACCTACAAGGTTTCAAGCTGCAAAAGACGCTGCTTTAACTTTAATAAGTAAAACTCCTGAAAATACAAAAATAGGAATTGTTTCTTTTTCAGGAACAGTTTTTTTAATACAACCTTTAACAACAGACAAATTTGATTTAAAACAAAAAATTAACAATTTAAAAATACAAATGTTTTCAGGAACAGATATTGCTAAAGCAATAATAGAAAGCACTAATAATCTTATAAATGTTAATACTTCAAGAACTATAATTTTGATTACTGATGGAAGACACACTCAACCTACAAGTATGGATGAAGCAATAAGTTATGCTAAAAAAAATAATGTTATAGTACATACTTTAGGAATAGGTTCTAAAAAAGGAGGAAGAATAGAAGGTACAAATTTAATAACTTCTTTAGATGAAGATTTGTTAAAAAAAATAGCTTCAGAAACTAATGGAAAATATTTTCATATACAATCTGCAGAAGATTTGCAAAATGCAATGTTAAAAATATTAGATTTGCAAAAAACATTAGTACCTTATAACATTTCAAGCTATTTATTATTCATTTCATTATTCTTCTTATTTATAGAATGGGGTTTAATAAACACTAAATTTAGAAATATGCCTTAAAAAAATAAAATCATAATAAAAATTTGTTTTAAATATTTTATAATTTTTTTATTGTTCTAAAAATTTTATTCCTTCACTTAATCTTTTTTGAATATAATCGTCTATAATCTGGAAATCATATTCTCCAACACCGGTTCTTTCACTTTCATAAGCTTTTCTTAAAACAGTTAATTGTTCTTTATATTCGGGATCAATTTCATATGTTTTTCCTCTGAAAGAAATTGTTTTTCTATTTTTATTGAAAAGAGGATTTACAATAGCTGTTGAAGGATAGTTTCCTCTGTAAAATATTTCTACAGCGGTTCTGTCTCCTTGAACTGTTCCTTTAAATAAATATTTTAAAAATCTTCCAGGATCAACATACCAAGTTAAAAATAACATTTCTTCTAAATCTTCAATTCTTTCTGCTTTCATTCCATCAATAAAATTATATCCGTCTGTAGCTAAAATAATGTTGCTTTGTCCAGGGAGTGTATCTTCTAAATGTTGATAATACTTTCTTTGCTCTTCTCCTAATTTAGGGCCATACATTAAGGTTTCTATTCCATCAATAGCTCCATAAGGCGCTTCTCCGGAAGGATTGTTTTGTTGTCTAAATTGCTGATTTATTATTAAAGGTTTCATCGATTCAAAATAAGCTTCGTCAACTCTACCTGTATTTCTTATATATTCTCTTCTAAATTCTTCATGTAATTTATCAATTCCTTTCTCTTCTCCAGAAATTCTTTCTCCATTAACAAATGCATGTACATCTCCTAAAGAAGTAATTTCTAATTTTAATTTTCCATTAGGTAGTTTTTTTATTATGGCGTTTGAAAAATAACCTGTAAATCTGTGTGCAGGATTATTTATTGCTTCAGATAAAATGCCTAACTTTTTATATTCATCTCTTATAGCTCCATTTAAATATTTGATTAAATTTTCTCCGCTTAAATCTAAATCTGCTTCTTTCAGAGCTTTCTCAACAACTACTTTTCCAATAAGACCTCCGTTTAACTTTTTATCTTCAGAAAAACCTAAATAGTTGTTAACTTCTTTATCTATCCAAGGGCCTCCAACATGATTATTAGCCCAATCTCCAACAGTTACAACAACTAAACCTTTATGATTTCTTATAACATAAAAATCTTGAATTTCCTTTGGACTTTTTTTACCTTTGCTTAATTCTCCTAATTCTTGAAGTATTCTTACATCAAACACAACAACCACCTGAGATGTTATTATTTTAAAGTAATAAGATATTTTTGTTTTTAAATTTTTCTATTTTTTTTCTTTTTTAAATGTTTAGTTAATTTTATAAATCTGTATAATTTTTATTTTTTTTATGGGGTTGTTTTTGAACGATTTTTTTAAAAGTTTGATTGAAAAAGTTAATGAAAATTTAACTTTTTTTTATGATGAAGAGTTGAAAGAAAGAGATTATACTAGTAGTTTTTATAGAAAGTTGCATTCTGAAATTAAAGATTATCTTTTATCCGGGGGTAAAAGGTTTAGGCC
>WIAN01000011.1 GCA_015519985.1 Candidatus Woesearchaeota archaeon
AAAAAAAATAGAATAAACAATAAAAAATAGAAAAAAATTAATTGAGGTGTATTGTTGTGTATAAAAAAATCTACATTTTTAGACATGGAGAATCAACTTTTAACAAGTTAAAAAAATTTACAGGTTGGTTAGATGCGGATCTTACAGAAAAAGGAGTTAAAGACGCAAAAAAAATAGCTAAAAAGTTAAAAGACAAAAATATCGATGTAGCATTCCATTCAAGTTTAAAAAGAAGTATAAAAACTTTAAATGAAGTTTTAAAATATCATAAAAATGTAGAAAAAATTTTAGACAATAGAATTATAGAGAGAAATTATGGAGTTTTACAAGGAAAAACTCATTCTTGGTATGTGAAAACAGAAGGGGAAAAAGATTATAATGTTTTAGTTAAAAAAAAATCTTTACCTGAATTGAAAGGATATGAAAAAAAAGATTATATAAAAAGATTAGGAGAAGCAAAATTACATTTAGTAAGAAGAAGCTATTCAATTCCACCTCCACAAGGAGAAAGTATTAAAGATGTTGAAAAAAGAGTTTTAAGTTTTATTAAAGATTTGTTAAAATTTATTGAAAAAAATAAAGTTGATGTTGCTATTAGTGCTCATGGAAATTCTATGAGACCTTTTAGAAGATATTTTGAAAAATTAACAGTAAAAGAAATGATGTCTTTAGAAAACCCTTGGGATGACTATTTTGAATACAAAGTAAAAATAAAATAAAAATATAATAAAAAATAAATATAATCGGAAAGTTTTCGTATAAATATGAAACTCTTTCGAATTTTTATAGGAATGTTTTTAAAACAAACTTTTTTCCTTTCTTTATATGGAAAAAGAATATAAAAATGGCTTTTAGGATTATATGAAAAGAGATGGATTATTAAGTTTAATAATCGCAGGAATAACATTAAATTCTATTACAGGAATTTTAGCAAGTGTGTATAAAAAAAATGCTGATGTAAGAGTTGAAATTGAAAGAATAAAATCAGGATTAGAAGAACATGTTTTAGATGTAAATAATAATGGTATTCCTGACAAAGTTTATTTTATTGATGGAAAAATAGTTCCTATTGAAATTGATAACAAAAATGTTTTAGAATATTTTAAAAAATAAAAAAATCATAAAGTTTAAAAATAAAAAACTTTTATTCTTTTTTTATGGATACAGTGAATATTTTTATAGCATTCATAGCAGGATTTTTAACATTTCTAAGTCCATGCGTTTTTCCTATAATTCCAGGATTTTTATCTTATTTAGCAGGTACAAGCATAAAAGATAATAGTTCTAAAGCAAGAATAAAAAATTTAATTACAGCAATTTTTTTTATATTAGGAGCAGGACTAGTATTTTCAACATTAGGAATATTAATTTCTTTAATACCTTTAAAAACAGCAGCTATAAAAAAAACTATTTCAATAATAGGAGGATTATTCATAATATTATTTGGATTATTTACTCTTGGAACTTTTAAAATACCATTTTTAGAAAGAGATATAAAATTAAATTTTAACTTTCAAAAATATAGATATTTAGGAGCTTTTTTATTCGGAGCTACATTTGCTGCAGGTTGGAGTCCTTGCATAGGTCCAATATTGGGAAGTATTTTAACAATAGCATTGACAAAACAAGCAATAGCTTTTGTTTTAATGTTATCTTTTTCAATAGGATTGGGAGTTCCTTTTTTAATAACAGGATTTTTCGCTCATGAAGCAATAAACTTAATAAAAAAATCAGGTACATTCATGAAATATTTTAACATAATAGTAGGACTGTTATTAATAATATTAGGAATATTAGTAATTACAGGAGATATAGCTTCAATAGCAAACTTTTCATACAGTTTTAATGTTTTAAAATAAACTAATTCTAAAAATCAACAAAAAAACATAGTTGTTCTTTTTTAGTAGTAACAAAATAGAAAGCTTTAAATATAAAAAAACCTCTACTAAAAAAAAGTTATAAATCTACAAGCTTAAGGTGATAAAAAAAATGGAACCAATCATAGAATTACCAAGAGAAATAAGAGAAATAAGTTTTAGACCAGATTATCCTTTTGGAGTCAAACATGAAGATTATTTGTTTGAAATGAAAGAAAGCGTAGGAGTCAACCCCTACAGGGGATATATTATTGGAAGATACAATTTTCGTAGGGGAAATGTTGCTTTTGTTACTGCAGAAAAATTAGGTCGCATTATTACAGAAACTGTATATGTTGTACCTTTGTCAGGTATTTTTACAGAAAATTTAAGTCCTGAATTGAAAGAAGAAGTTTATAGATTGTATGGTAAGGATGGAGAAAGAGTAGATAGAGTATTAGAAGATGCAGGTTTTGAAAGAAGTTTAGAGATGTATGTTCCTCATTTAAAAAATGCAGATGAATGGGGAAAAAGCATAGTGGAAAATGCAAGAGTATTATCAATGATAGAAAAAAGAATGATTTTAAGAAAATTATATTCTTCATTAGGAATGGAACCAAAAGTTAAACTTTCAGATGATATTGCAAAATATTTCAGACCTGCATGGGATTGGCCTTCAGAAAAGGATATGTTAAAATCTGCAGGGAAATATAATGCATCAAGAACAATATTAGTAGTTTATGATGAATACGGAATCCCTTATGTTGGGATAAAGAAAGAAGGATTAGAAGAAGAATTAGAAAGAGTAGGATTTGAAAAGAACGAAGAAATTTATATCCCTCATTTAAAAAAGAGTGATGATAAATGGATAGAGTATGATGAGTGGGTAGAATATATGTTTTCAAAGAGAGAAGAGGACGAAATAAACTATGCAGGAATTAATACATTAAAAGTAGGAAATCTAAAAAATCATAACAGAAGAATATTAGACGCACTTAGAGAAAGAGGAATTAAAGTAACAAATTTAGACGGTTTACTATTAGAATAAAAAAATTTTTAAACTTTTTTTAATTCTTTTTTAAAATAAAAAACGAAATTTTTAAAAACTAAACTAAATTTCCTTAGTTTTAATACAATAATTTTTATTTGGGCCCGTAGTCTAGCGGCTATGACGTCGCCTTTACACGGCGAAGGTCACCGGTTCGATTCCGGTCGGGCCCATACTTTTACTTCTTTTATATATTCAACAAGAGTAAAGTTTATATAGTTGTATATCTGTATAGTATTTTGTTATGGAAAGTAATAATATCTTACAAGTAATCTTTAAAGAAAACGAAATTACTTGGAAAGAAATGCTTTTAAACTTAGTAAAAACAAACCAATTAGACCCTTGGGATGTAGATATAAAAATATTAACAAAAGAATATGTAAAATTAGTAAAAAAGTTAAAAGAACACGATTTAAAAGTTTCTGGAAAAGTAATATTAGCAGCAGCAATACTTTTAAAAATAAAATCTGAAAGATTATTATTAGAAGACATAACATTCTTTGATAACCTTATGAATTCTGCTTCAGAAGAAGAAATAGAAGAATTTTATAACGAATTAGAAAGTAATATAGAATTTGAAACTGAAGAAGAAGAAAAATTAGAATTAATACCAAGACTTCCACAATTAAAAAAGAGAAGAGTTTCTGTATATGAATTAATTGATATTTTAGAAGAAACATTAGAAAAACCAGTTAAAAAAAAGATTGTAGTAAAAAATAAAGCAGAAATAAAAGTTCCAGAAATAAAAGTAGATATTGGGAAATTAATAACAATACTATCTGAAAAAATAAATAATTTGTTTAAAAAAAATAATGATAAAATTTTATTCGACTCATTATTAACAGGCACAACAAAAGAAGATAAAGTATTAACATTCATTCCACTATTGCATTTAGCACATATAGATCATAGACTAATAGATTTAGAACAAGAAAAAAATTTTTCAAATATTTACATAGTAAAACCAAAAAAAGAATGATTTTTTTAATTATAATTATAAACAATTCTAGGCTGACCGTTATATTTTTCAATCAATGAAAAAAAATCTTCTCGAGAAACATATAATAACTCATAACTTACTTCTCCAGTAGGAAATACAGTCATTTTACTCGCCATAGCTGAAAGGTCAAAAGGTTTTAATAATCTATTTAAATTGCTTCCATACAAAAACAATTCTTGAGTTCTATCATATCCTTTTACACGATCTTTAAAATCTATTTTATGAGCAGCTCCTGGAAAAGAACCCATGCCTGAAGAAACAACTTTTGAAACACCATATTGAGATAAAAGATTTCTTAAACCTTCATCACCAATATTATCTCTTAAAGTTTTTATCTTAGCTTTTTTTTCATTTAAATGTTCCACAAGATCATAATCAAAAATACCAACATCTTTAGGTAAAAATAACCCTTCATAATTAAAAGGCTCATAAACTACTCCACTCCAAAAACTATCTACAGCTCTTACATTAAGTTGTCTAGTATCAAATTTAGGGGGAGCATAAGAAAAAACAACAATATTACTTCCATAATAACGTTCATTTGCTTCTGAAAGATTTTTTAATAAAGCATTATGTTTTAATACATTTCCACTATCATCAAAAGATACTTCAGAAGGCAAAAATACAGCTCCTACTTTTGAATTATTTCCTAACAATTCTAAATGAGATGTTTGAGTTGAAGATAAAACACTACTTCCATTCACAACATCTTCAATGCTTTTTTTATGTTGATCATTTACCATTCCAGGATTAATTACAAATTGAAAATTATTTTGATAATTTGCAATAGAAACAATTTCTCTTGCATGAATATCAGTTAAAGGACCGTCAAAAACTACAATACTTTCAGATCCTAAATCTGCTTGTTCTAAAAAAAGACCTAACAAAACATGTAAAGACTTTGGAGCAAAAGCATAATAATTTGACAGATACAAAATTTCTCTTTTTAATGGTGTTTCTTTCATAAAAATATGGTTAAAAACAATTATTTATAAACTTTTTCTTTTTTTATCACTTTTAAGTAGTTCTTTTTATTTCTCTTTCTTTTTTATTCTACTTCTTTATTTTTCCTTTCAATTTTTTTTCTATTTATCTTTCTTTTATTTTTTCTGTTTTTATTTTCTTTTAATTCTAAAATTTTTTTAACATACTTTTTATCTAATTCTTTGTATTGTCCTGGTTTTAAATTTTTTAATGTAATAGAATCTATTTTTATTCTTTTTAAATTTTTAACATAATATCCTAAACTTTTAAAGATTCTTTTAACAATTTTATTTCTACCTTCATGCAAAGTTATTTTAACAATACTCCTAATTGTTTTTTTATCATACTTTTTATTCTCTAAAACTTTAACTTCTTTAACTTTTACAATACCATCTTTTAATTTTAATATTCCTTTTTTTAATTTTTCATAATCTTTTTTTTCTAAAAATTTGTCTAATTCTGCAATATAAGTTTTATCAATTTCATATTTTGGATGCATTACTTTATTAGCAAAATTTCCATCATTAGTTAATAATAATAGTCCTTCAGCATCATAATCTAGTCTTCCAACAGGATAAACTCTAAAAGGAATTTTATCAATATAATCTAATATTGTCCTTTTATTTGAAGGATCATACAAAGTTGTCAATACATTTTTTGGTTTGTAAAAAATATAATATTTTTTTACAACATTTTTTATTAATTCATCATCAACATAAACTTTGTCTTTTTCAGAAATTTTATCTCCTAAAACTGCTATTTTATTGTTAATTCTTACTCTTCCTTCTTCTATTAATTTTTCAGCTTCCCTTCTAGAACAACAACCTGAATTGCTTAAAAATTTTTGCAATCTTTCATATTTCTCCATAATAATCACTTTTTTTATGAGCCTGCTGGGATTCGAACCCAGATCAATCGGTCCGAAGCCGACCGCACTATCCATTATGCTACAGGCCCAAAAAATAGAAATGAAACACTAATATATAAATTTAATATTTAATATAACATTATTCATTATTAAAATAAATAACAATATAAAATAGAAAACAATCATAATTAAAATAAAAGAAAATAAAAAAATTTTAAAAAATTTTGTAAGAAAGCTTTTTATTTTTATTCTGCTTTTCTTAATACTATTTCCATTGTTGAAACTCTTACTCTTTTTCCTTCTTTGTTTTCAAATTCTTCACTGTCAATTCTTATATCTACAGGTTTTACTTTTCCGTCTAAAAATCTTTTTGTAGCTACTTCAACAATGTCTACAGCTCTGCTTATGTATTTTCCTCTTGCTCTTACAAGCAATTCTTCTGCGTTTTTGCTTGTGAACTGCATTACTACTGCAGTTACATAGTTCATAAATGGTTTGTCTCCTATGTATATTACGTTGTCGTTGTTTTCCATGTTATCACCGCTTTTATTTGTTTTATTTATTTTATTTTTTAAAAGAATGTTAGTTTTATTTTTAATACTTTCTATTTATACTAATTTTAAATGCCCTGTGTATTCTTTTAAATCTTCTTCTTTTCCAAAAGTTGCTATGCAAGTTATTGTTCCTGAAGGGATTACTGTTCTTCCAGCATCCCTTATTAATGTTGTTTTAAAATTATCATCTAATTTATTTTTTAAATCTAACAATTCTTTTTCATTTTCAACATACAATAATACTTTTTTTTGTCCTTGATTTATCCATTCTTTAAATTCTTTAGAATCTTTTATTTTTAAAGTTAAACTTACTGCTGCGTGTGCTGCTTGCACTGCTAATTTTCCTTTTGGAAGTTTTAAATCTTTTCTTACTATAATGTTCATTTGATATTCCATAATTATAATAGAAATAGATAAATGTTTTAAAAAAGTTTTTATTCTTTTAATGCTGCTATTTTTTCTTTTAAAAATTCTATTGTTCTTGTATTATCTTGATTTGATAATATTCTTCCACATTCTGGACATTTAAAATTGTGTTCTGCTGCTTCATCAAAATTTAATCTTACACATCCTGATGGGCATAAATAGAAGTTTCCTTTATTTTTTTCTTCTTTTTTTAATCTTTCTTCTAAATGTTCTAATCTTTCTTTTTTTAACTTTTCTAATAATGGTTTTATATTTTCTTTTTTAAATGTCCAGTAACTTATGTACCATCCTTTTTTTCTGTCTTTTTTTCTTTTATAAACTGCCAATCCAAAATTGTGCAATTTGTATAATATTTTTCTTACTTTTGAAATTTCCCATTCTAATTTTTCTGCTATTATAAATTCTGACAAATTAGATTCTTCTAATAATAAATTTACAACTGGCACTGCTTCTTCTCCTACTAAAGCAGATACTATTTTTTCTATTTTTTTTTGTGTTAATTTCATTTTAGATATTTTTGTTTCTTGTAATAATGTTTCAGCGGTAAGCATCTTTTTTTTCACCTTTTATTATGGTTTTTGTAATTTTAATTTTTTTTATTTATGTTATTGTTTTCATCATTTATAAATCTTTCTATTTTTTAATTACTTTTCAGTAACAACAACAAAAGTTTTTAATTTAAAATAAAAATACTGTGAGAAAAATACTGTATAAAGCTTAAAAAAGCAAATAAATACATTTAGAAAGATCCATTTAAAAACTTTTCTAAAATAATGCTGTAATTGTATAAAAAAAGATATTAGTATAGAAAATTGTATAAAGAATGTTTTTTTGTTTAAAAAGCGCCCCGGGCCAGACTTGAACTGGCGACCTTGCGGTTAACAGCCGCACGCTCTACCTACTAAGCTACCGGGGCAAAAAAAATTATTTTAAACAACAATTTTAGAAGGAAAAATTAAAAGATTTAAAAATGTTTTGTTTTATATTATTCTTCTTCAGAAGCACAAACACAAGAACCATCTGATTTACAAGAAGCAACATATCCTGGATTACATTTATCTACATCAACATAAGAACCCCCATAATCGTTACTAGCACAACTACATGTGCCAGAAGCAGAAACACCACAAGGTTCACAATTACCAGTGCCATAAGTATTACCACAACTATCAGTGCAAAATTCACATTTTACAGTGTTGCCTGAAAAATCAGGACCGCAACCACCATAACTACACACATCATCAGAAGGATCATTATCAACACAACCTTCAGAAGGATTTCCAGGGTTATTGTTATTATTATTGGTTTCTTTAACAAGCTGCACTTCTGCTTTACCATTATCAATATTAGGTTTTATTTTATAATTATCTAAAATTCCTTGTATTGAACTATTCAAAGGATCAGGAGTCGAACATGAAGACAAGAATAATAAAACAAATGATAAAAAAAATATTAAAAATATTGTTTTTTTACTCATAAAATATCACCTTCAAATACAATCATTTTTTGACATACATTCATCATTAACAGTAGGAATTTCACTTCCTTCACAGTATTCAACTTCTTTATTACAAGTTCCACAATAGATTTGTTGAGTATTATCATCGCTTAAACAACAATTATAATTAATAGTTGTTGTTTTTAAAATACAAGTATTGTTATCAACAGTATTATTTCTATTATTGTTTATATTATTATTTGTACTGTTTTTTTCTATTGAAACTGTTATATTAATATTATCTTTTCCAGAAACATTAGATTTAATGAATAAACTGTCTAAAAAAGATTTTGCTGAATTATTCAAAGCATTATTATCGCAAGAAGATAAAAAGAAAACTAAAAATAATAATGTTAAAAAAAATATTTTTTTATTCATAAAAAAAGTTTATGCTTAAAGCATTTAAATATTTTTTTGTTTTAAGAGTAATTTTCAAAAAGCTTTTAAAACAAAACAATTTTCTAAAATAAAAAGTTTGGGCCCGTAGCTTAGCCTGGTGGAGTGCTCGACTGATAATCGAGTGGTCGGGAGTTCAAATCTCCTCGGGCCCATATATTCTTGTGATTTTATGAAAAAAAAAGACAATGAAAAAATTGTTTTAAAAAATAGTTATGATGATATTGTTAATGTTTCTTTAGATACTATAAGTATTGGAAAGCAAGCTTTAATTTTTGTCTCTACTAAAAGAAGTGCTGAAAAAACAGCTGAAGAAATAGCTTCAAAAATTAGTTTTGAACAAATAAATAATAAAGGAAAATTAAAAGTATTGTCTGAAAATATTTTGCATGCTTTAAACAATCCTACAAAACAATGTGAAAGGTTAAGTAAAATAGTATTGAAAGGAATTGCTTTTCATCATTCTGGTTTGAGTAATAAACAAAAATTTTTGATAGAAGAAGCTTTTAGAAAAGGAGATATAAAAATAATAGTTGCTACTCCTACATTAGCTGTTGGTGTAGATTTGCCTAGTTTTAGAACTATAATAAAAGATGTAAAAAGATTTTCTGGTTTTGGAATGAATTTTATTCCAGTATTAGAATATTTACAAATGGCAGGTAGAAGTGGAAGACCAAGCTATGATAATTATGGAGAAAGTATTGTTTTAGTAAAAAATAATAGAGAAGAAATAATTGAAAGATACATATATGGAAGTCCTGAAAGTATAACTTCAAAATTAGCAGTAGAACCTGCTTTAAGAAGTCATATTTTAGGTTTAATATCTACAAATATAGAAAATTCTTATAGTGGAATAATAAAATTTTTTGAAAATACTTTTTATGGCTACCAATATGGTAATAAAGAAAGATTAAAAGATATTATTGATAGAATTTTAAAATTTTTATTAGATGAAGGTTTTATAATAGAGGAAAATGAAGAAGAAAATAAAAAAGATGCTAAGAATAGTGAGAAAGACAGTGATGAATATAAAAATGAAACTGATGATGATTTTTTTATTACAGCAAAAGATATTTATGAAGATGAAAAAATAAAAGTTGAAAAAAAATATTATTCTACAAGAATAGGAGAAAGAATTTCTCAACTATATTTAGATCCATTAACAGCAAGCATAATAATAAAAGGATTAAAAAAGTTGAATGAAAAAATAAAAAAAGGAGAACAAAACATTATTTCTTTTATTAACCTTTTATCTTACTCTTTAGAATTAAAACCATTTCCTAATGTAAAAAAAAAAGATTATGAGTTAATAGAAGAATTTTATTTTAAAAACCAAAAATATTTTATTTACAATGAAGAAGATGAAATGTTCGAATACGATTATGACTTTTTTTTAAAAGGAATAAAACTAACACTAATATTTTTATCTTGGATTGATGAAAAAGACGAAAATTATTTGTTTGAAACTTTTGACATTACACCAGGAGAATTACAATCAAAAAAAGAAATATTTGATTGGCTTTTATACTCTTCTTATGAAATTTCAAGAATATTAAACTACAATTTTTACAACAAATTTTCAAAGTTAAGAATGATGTTAAAATACGGAGTTTCAGAAGAACTTTTAAGTTTAGTAAGTATAAAAGACATAGGAAGAAAAAGAGCAAGATTATTATACAATAAAGGAATAAAAAACATTCATGATATAAAAAATGCAGATATAAATGTTTTAAAAAAAATTTTAGGAGAAAAATTAGCAGTAAAAATAAAAAAAGCATCTACAGAAAAAAAAGAGTTAGAAATAAATTTAGATTTAGAAAAAAAGTTTTAAATAATATCAGCAAGCATTCCAAGAGTTTTAGCACTTTCAGCGTCTAAATCTCTCAAACCAGGAATATATTCTTCCATCTTTTGAATTTTTTCCAACAATTCTTTACTTTTAAACCTTGTTTCTTCAATAAAAGAAATTTCTTTTTCACTAATAGTTTCTTTATCAACAGCTCTTTCTAAAATTTCTTTAACTCTATCTAACTTTTTTATTAAAACTTCAGAATCTTTTTTTAAACTCTCCAAATAAGATAAAACTTCTAAATATTGTTTTTCATTTTTAATTCCAGCATCAGCATTTTTTAAAAACAATTCTCTTTTATCAGGACTTAACATATTAGCAATCAAACTTTTATTTCTTTCTAAAAATTTTTGATCATCCTTAGCTAAAGAAATAACTCTTTTAATAAAAAAAACAAAATCGTTAAGATTTTTAGCTAGTTTCATTCTAACTTCATCATGTTCTTTAGAAATAACACTCCAATTAATAGTGCTTTTACCTTCAACAATACCAGCAGCAAGATTAGATTCTTTAAAAAGAATAGAATGCAATTTGTTAAACAAAGAATCCATTTGATTCAAAAAAGCTTCTAAAACATTAATACTTTGCCTGTCATGAACAACTCTTTCAGCATAATCAATAAGTTGTTCTTGCAAAGACTTTTCACTCTTACCAGAAATAATCTTAACCATAAAAAAACATAAAAATTTTTTAGTTTAAAAAGTTTTTTATTTTTTAAACTTTTCATACCATTCTTCTTTTTTATATTTTAATCTATACTTAGAATATTTATCTACAGGAGAATATTTAGGAGGGATTTTAGGAATTGTTTTTTCACCGCAAGAATGAACTTCTTTTAAAGTATATTCTTTACACTTTTCACAATAAAAAATTTCTGTCTTCATAAAAACAAAGTAGTAAAAAAAAGTATATAAAACTTATTGATAAAATTTATAAAAAAAAAGAATATAAAAAAATATTATGGAAAAAGCATATTCTTCAAACATAATATCAGATATATTCGATATAATAGGAAAAATAAATAGAGAAAGATTAGAAGGAAAATTAGAAAAAAGTGAAGAAGAGATTATAACATTAAGAAATAAACATATTTATCATGTTAAACCTTACTATGAAAATAACATCTTATATAAAATAGAAGTTTGGAAAGAAAGTGAAGATCATGCTCATTTTAACCCTTATTTTGTTTTAGAAAGAAAAGATAAAAAGCCAGGAAGCATAACTTTTGAAGCAAGAGATATAAAAAAAATAGAAGAATTTTACAAATTATTAGAAGGATTAGAAAGAATAATAAATTAATGTTTTTTTTCTCTAACTAATTCTATTTCAACATCATTATTTTTAGAAACTTTTTCTACTTTTTCTTGAAGTTTAGAAAAATATTTTTCAGCAGATTTGTATTCTTTATCTTTAATAACAAAAGAATATTTTCCTCCTCCAGCATAAACAATATTAATATTATTTACTTTTTCAAAATCTGACAAAATTTTTTTAACATCATCTAAACCATTATCAGAATAAACTGAAAGTTTAATAGTTCCTTTAATAGTAACTTCAGGAGGTTTAATTCTTTCTTTAATAATGCTTTCCAATTTTTCAGCGAGCTTTTTGTCTTTAATATATTCTTTTAAATCTAAATCTCCTTCAATAACATCTAAAAAAGCATAATATAAAGAATCATAATCATCTAACAAAGGAGTTATTTGAGAATATAATTCTTTAGGATCTTTATTATTTTCTTTAGCTAAATTTATAATAATATTCTCTGCAATTTTTAACTGTTTAATTTCTTCTAATTTTTTTCTTCTTAAACTTTCATTAACTCTTCTTAAAGAAAGATCAATATAATTTTTTTCTTTGTTAATTCTTAAAATTTTACAAACAACAACTTTTCCTTCTTCAACATATTCTCTTAAATTCCTAATTCTTCCAGGAGCAATTTCAGAAATATGAATCAAACCAGAAAGATTTTCATATTCTTCTAAACTAGCAAAAGCTCCATGAGGCATTACTTTAGTAATTTTACATAAAACTATTTCTTCTTCTTCAGGAAAACCTTTTTTTTTAACTAACATTTTAACCTTTATTCTAAAACTTCTAAAATTCTTGCTCTAACAGCAGTTTTTCCTCCTGTACTTTTAGCAATTAACCTTCCACAAACAAGACATTTAACATCAGAAGCTACTTTTCCAAAAATAACTTGTTCATTTTTACAACTTGGACATCTTACCTTTATAAATCTTGAAACTGTCTTTTTCATAAACAATCACCTAAACTTAGTTTAACTTTATCTTTTTTAAAATTAATGATTTTAAGAAATAAAAAAGTTTTATATAAATTCAACTTTTTTAGCTCTATAACTTCTTCCTTGAACAGAAGTTTTTTTACAAACAGTACAAGTATATCTTAAATCAGTTTTTTTAGTAATTTTTTTACCTGTCATTTTAAACTGACTGACAGCTTTTCTAGAATATCTTCCTTTATTACCCATACCTCTAGCTAAACCTCTAAGTCTAGCTCTAATTTTAGATCCTCTAGTTAAAGGACTTGCATTTCTCTTTTTAGCTTGACTAATTTTATGTTCAGTATGGGTTTTACAATATTTACAATATCTCTTCACAGTTTTTGGAAATTTCATAACATAATGGGACAGAATAAGGG
>WIAN01000089.1 GCA_015519985.1 Candidatus Woesearchaeota archaeon
CACTTTCATAAGCTTCTTCTTCTTTTTCTAAAATAAAACTTTCTTTTTTATCATTGTTTATATACTGATAAATGTCAAATGAAGAAAAATCTTCTTTTCTTTTAGAATTAAAAATATCTTTTTCTAATTGTTCTTGAAATATTGTGTTTGAAATTTTTTCAACAGAATTCCAATAAACAATTTTTAAAGCTCCTCTTGTACCTTCTCTAAAAGTTCTTGTTGCAATAGTGTTATATTCTTTTTCTATTTCTTTAACATACCTGTCTGCTGTCCTCCAATTTTTATTCAAATGCAAAGCTATTTCTTGTATGCTTCTTGGTTTTTTATAAACAAAATCTTCAATTTTTTTTATTGTTTTAGAATCTAACATATTGTTTTTGTATTAAATTGTTATATTTAAACTTTTTTATACTACAACACTATTGACAACTTTTGTTCAAAAAAATATAAGTAAAATACAACTCTTGTATTCTTATGTTGTTGTGGGTGATTTTTTGACTTTAGAACATGATAAAGATCTTATTAAAAGAATAGAAGAATTTGGTACTGATAATTTAAGAACTGCTTTTGTAGACTCTTTATATTCTACCTTGAGAAATGTTGTTTTGCCAACCCCTTTATTTTATATTCCTAAAAAAGATGATAGTTTTATAATTCAATTTTCTAATACTGATTTTAATGGTTTCGAAGAAGTTTCTGCTTTAGACGTTTCTATTGCTGCTCTTTTTTCAAATGCAAATTTATTGTTTGAAGGAGAAACAGGAACGGGCAAAACTTATATTGCTAAATCTTTGTTTGAAACTATTTTTGGAAATGAAGGTTATTATTCTTTAAGATTGAATTCTGGCATGTTAAGCACTTCTGTTTTTGAACCTTTTACTAAAGTTGTTTTAGATAATGGAGTTCCTAAAGTTGTTGTTAATGAAGAAAAACTTTCAAGTTATGGTGCTATTTTTGTTGATGAAGTTAATAGAGGAGATACTAATGAATTATTACAATTGTTAGATGGTGTTATTGTTTTAAATGGTGAGACTTATAATTTAAAATTACCTATTGCTGGTTCTGATGATTATAAAAAGATTGTTGTTTTTGGAGCTGTAAACCCAGATTCTGGAGAATATACTGGTGTTTCTTCTTTAGATGCTGCTGTTGAAGGAAGATTTTTGAAACTGTTTTTTAGAAATGGATTAGAATTTCTTTCAAGCCAGTTAGATGTTGAACCTTCCGATTTACATGCTTCTTTTTCTGAAATATTCAAAGAAAAAACAAGTATTGAATATGATTGGAAAACAATTTATCCTCTTATTTCATCATCAAACACTGTTTTTGATTCTTATTCAAAAGAAGTTTTAGATGTTTTTTCAGCTTTTCTTAATAATCCTGTTGAATCTTTTGAAAAAAATCTATCTATACTTGAAGTTTTAGGTGTAAGTCCTGCTTTTTCTTTAAATGAGGACAATGATTTTGAACTTTTAGTTTCAAAACTTTCTTTTAAAACTCCTTTTTCTAGGAGAGATGTAAATTCTGTATATCAATGGTCTAAAATATTAGATTTTATCGGGGCTTTTAAAAGCACAAATTATCTTCATGGTGTTGTTCCTTCTTCTCTATCATTAGTTTTAAGTAATAAGATTAGTGATAAAGATTCAGCTCCGAGTGCAGTTGAAGAAATATACAAATCATACAAATCTATTTTGGATTCTTTTAATGTTCCTTTAGGTTTTAGTTTTAGAAATATAGTTTTAGAAAGCGCTCTTAAATATTCTAAAAACAGGGGCTATGCTGGTTTTGTATACGTTTTAGATGAAACCTTAAATCATCTGAATAAAGAAACTTCTTCTGCTATTGATTCTGTTGTTTTATCAAGAATAATGTCTGATGTTGCTTTATTAAAATATTTTGCGGAAAATCACAATCAACAATTAGAAAGTTTATTTAAAAATAATAATATTCGTGAAAATTTTGTTTCTTTTTATAATTCTAAAAGAGGGCCTTCTCTTTATGAAAGATTAAGTTTTGTGGGTGATCATAATAGATATTGAAGATGTTGCAAAAAGTTTTATGAGTTCTTTTTTAGAAGATAAAATTGAATCTTCTAAAGTTAAAAAGCCTTTTTTGAATAACAACAGTATTTTTTTAGATGATATAGTTAATAATTTAAAACTTTTTCTTAGAAGAAATGAAGGTGATGGAAGAAATTTTCGTAATTCTCTTAGGAGTGCTTTAAAATATTCTTCTAAAAAAGGTTATGTTCTTTCAGCTCCAGAAATTATTTTTTTAAAGACCTTCACTTCATATGATGTTTTTTGGAAAAATTTTTTTACTGCTTTTTCAGAAGAAGTTGTTTGGAAAGACAATGGAACTTTTTATGAAGAAGGAACTCCTATTGTTGTTGTTACTCATGGTACTGGTTTATTTTTGAACAAAAAGTTTTCTAATCATGAAAGTGAAGATTTCA
>WIAN01000090.1 GCA_015519985.1 Candidatus Woesearchaeota archaeon
ATAAGCATAACTACACAATAAATATAAATACTAATTTTAAAAGTAATATACAAATTTTACAACTTTATAAAATTACAAACGATCTTATAAATTTTTTCTAATACTTTCAACCCTTTTATCCCAAGAATTATTTTCAGCAAACTTTTTTAAAGTAAGAGTATAATTTTTATCTTTCTTCTTATCAACTGCTTTTTTTAACATAGAAAAAAATTCTTCTTTAGTATTATACAAAAAAGCAGGACTTTTAATACTTTCTAACTCTTTCCATTTAGAAGCAACAACAGGAAGTTCAAAATAAAAATATTCATATAATTTTAAAGGATGAATAGCATTAACAAGTTCACTGTATTCTTTAACTTTAAAAGGAATAATACCCACATCAGAATTATACATGTATTTTCCAATCTCACTATGTTTTTTAGGACCAAGATAAAAAACATTTTTAAAATTTTTACTTTTTAGTCTTTCAATATTTTCATTATAAGGTCCAACTATAACAAAAGAAAATTCTTTAAATTTTTCGGCAGCTTCAATTAAAAGATCAGTATCAAACCAATAGTTTAAAGCACCAACATAGAAAACAACAGGTTTAGGAATATTTTTATATTCTTCAGGTATATCAACAGAATAATTTTTTAACAATCTAATATTAACTCCATTAGGAACATACAACATTTTTTTAGGATTTAACTTTCTAATATCTTCTTCAACAAGTTTATTAGAATAAACAACAAGGTCAGATATTTTAATAAGCTCATTTTCCAAAATATTAAATTCTTCAGAATTACTTTTAAAACCAGAATGTTTATCAGCAATTCTATATATTAATTTATTATAATTTAATTTTTTAATCCAAGGATAATGATAAGCATTATCAGTATAAACAACATCATATTTTTTTCTAAATTTAAAATTCAAATTAGGAAAAGAAAAAAAAGGCCAAAAGTTATGAACAAAACGAGATTTTAAAAAAAAAGAATTATAAGGAATCAAAAAAGAAAAAGGAACATAATCATAAACTTTATTATTCTCATAAAATTTACCATTAGAAAAATAGTTTTTAAACCTCAATCTAACATTTTCATCTTTCAATTTAAAAATATGAAAAGGACTTACAGGAAAACTAACATAATCAATAAAAAAACCTTTATTTAAAAAACCATGAGCAATATGATGACTTCCAACCTTGAAAAAAGAATTCCAAGCTAAAGAAACAGCAAACAAAGCTTTTTTTACATCTTTTTCTTGCATTAATATCACATTTTCTTTTATTTTTTTATGATTATTTTTGTGATTTTGATTTTATAAGTCTCTTATATTTTAATTCTGAAAATCTACTTATTTATATAATTTTGTATTTGTTCCTATTTAGTTATCTTATTGTTTATAATTTATTGTATGTTTATATTTAATCTTCATTTCTTATTTCCACAATATTTATTTACTAGTGTTATTTACATAGTTTTCATGGATTTTTTCAAATCTAAAGTTGTAGAAACGCTAAAAAAATACAATTCTATTTTAATAGTCGGACCTTTACCACCCCCCATAGGGGGGATATCTGTTCATGTTAATAGACTGCAAAAAGCATTAAACAACTCCGAAGTATTTAATATTTATAGATATAATGATATAAATGTTTTGTATAATTTAACAAAAAGAATTTTAAAAAATAATTATGAAGTTGTACATGTACATGTTTATGATGTTAAAATTTTAAGCCTAATCTTTCTATTAAAAATTTTTAAAAAATATAAAATTATCCTTACAGGACATAATTCTAGAGTATTTGATATAGTGAATGGTTTAAATAAAACTTTACTAAAAAGATTTATAGAAAATTCAGATATGCTTATTGTTGTTGGAGAACCAGTATTAGAACATTATAAAAAAAATAAAATTAAAATTCCTAAAAGTGTAATAGTAGAGTCAGCATTCTTGCCTCCAGATAAAAAAGAAGAAAAAAAAATATTAAAAAAGTATCCTGAAAAATTGTTTGATTTCTTAAATACTCACAAACCAATATTATCTTCAAACGCATTTAGATTAGATTTTTATAGAGGACAAGATTTATATGGTTTAGATTTATGCATAGATCTTACTTATAGACTTAAAAAATATTTTAAGAATATAGGTTTTATTTTTGCAATAGGAAAAGAAGATTATAACAAAAAATATTTTGATAAAATGAAAAAAAAAATTAAAGAATTAAATTTAGAAAAAAATTTCTTTTTTTTAGAAGGAAGTAAACAGTACTGGCCTATAATAAAACGTTCTGATATAATATTTAGATGTACAAATACTGATGGAGGAAATTCTTTAACTGTTAAAGAGGCTTTATATTTCAAAAAAAAAGTTATTGCAAGTGATGCAGTTAAAAGACCTAAAGGAGTTATTATATTCAAAAACAGAGATATTAATGATTTATATAAAAAAACAATCTTAACAATTAAAGAATTAAATTTAAAGAATTAATGTAAAAAAATTTAAATAATCATTTATTACAAAAAAAATAATAAAAAATACTTTGTAAATTTAAATAAAAATTTTTAAATAAAATTTAATTCAAATATAAATTTATAAATGCTAATTAAATAATCTTTTAATTTAGATAAATGTTGCGAGGGATAAAAATTAAAAAAATAAGCGTAATAGGATTAGGGTATATTGGATTACCAACAGCTTTGTTATTGGCAAAAAATAACAAAGTACAAGGATATGATATTTCAAAAGAAAAAGTAGATTTATTAAACAAAGGAAAAATTCCTTTTGAAGAACCGGGATTAAAAGAATTATTTGAAGAAGTAAAAGACAATTTTTCAGCATCTACAAAATTACAAGAAGCAGATGTGTATTTAATAGCTGTACCAACACCTTTATCTGAAGAAAAATATTCTGATATTTCTTATGTCATAAAAGCATTAGAAGAGGTTAAAGAAAAATTAAAAAAAGGAGATTTAGTTATAGTGGAATCAACAATACCTCCTTCAAGTTCAAGAAAAATATTTATTCCACTGTTAGAAAAATCTGGTTTAAAAGTTAACAAAGACTTTTATTTTTCTCACTGTCCTGAAAGAGCAATACCAGGAAATACTTTAAAAGAAATGGTTCATAATTCTAGAATTATAGGTGGTTCAAGTAAAGAAGGAGCAATATTAACAAAAGAATTATACTTAGGATTTGTAGAAGGACAAATATACACTACAAATTTAGATACTGCAGAAATGATAAAATTAATGGAAAACACTTATAGAGATGTAAATATAGCATTAGCTAATGAGTTTGCAAAAATATTTCATTCTTTAGACACAAATGCTTCTGTGTGGGAAGCTATAAAATTAGCAAACTTACATCCAAGAGTAAACATCCACAGACCAGGTCCGGGCGTTGGAGGACATTGTATACCAATAGACCCTTGGTTTTTATCAGATACAAAATATGACTCTACACTAATACAACAAATTAGACACATAAACGATGGAATGGCAAACTTTATAATAACACAAATAAGAGATTATTTTAAAGGACATTTATTTGGAAAAGAAATAGCATTATTAGGAGCAGCATACAAAGGAAATGTAGATGATACAAGAGAAACACCAACAAACAGATTTGTAAAATTATTAACAAAAAATAATTCTATTGTAAAAATACATGATCCTCATGTAAAAGAATATAGTTATTCTTATTTATTAACAACATTAGAGGATGCATTAGATTCAGAAGCAATAATAATAGTAACAGATCATAAAGAATATGAAACATTAGACTTTTCAAATATAAGAAGAAAACCAAAAATAATATTTGATGCTAGAAACATAGTAAAAGAAATAAAAGGAACAAATGGAGATACGTTGTACGTTACTTTTGGAGAAGAAAGATATATTTAAAAATACATTTAATTTTTTTCTTTCAAAATATTTATTATTCTTTCTCCACTATCTCCTTTACCAAAAGGATTGATCCAATTATTATTTTTATTAAACATTAACTTTGCACTTTCAAAAATTTTATCAGGATTATTACCTGCTAAAACATTACTACCAACAGCAATAGTTTCAGGCCTTTCAGTATTAAACCTTAAAGTAACACAAGGAACTTTCAAAATACAAGCTTCCTCTTGAATACCTCCAGAATCAGTAAAAATCATACGCGCATTTTTTTCCAACTGCAAAAATTCTAAAAAACCAACAGGATCAATAACTTTAACGAACTCAGGAATTTTAATATTAAACTTTTCAATATTATTTTTAGTTCTTGGATGAATAGGAAAAACAAAAGGAATATTAAATTCCTCATAAACTTTTTTCAAACCTTCAAAAACATTAATAATATTATTTTTAAAATCAACATTACTAGGCCTATGCATAGTTAACAAAAAATAATCATTAACATCTAATTTTTTTAAAATACTATTTTTAACATCAACCTTTTTATCAGCAATAACAATATTTTGCAAAACAGCATCAACAATAGTATTACCAACAACAAAAATTTTATCTTCACTAATATTTTCCTTCAACAAAATATTTTTACTCTCAACAGTTGGAGGAAACAAAAAACTACTAACATGATCAGCAACAATCCTATTAATCTCTTCAGGCATACTTCTATCATAACTTCTCAAACCAGCTTCAACATGAACAACAGGAATATGAAGTTTAGAAGCAGTCAAAGCAGCAGCAAGAACAGTATTAGTATCTCCTTGAACAATAACAAAATCAGGTTTTTCATCTAAAAAAATCTTTTCCAAACCAACCATAATCTTAGAAGTCATAACAGCATGAGAACCACTGCCAACTTCCAAATTATACTTTGCAAAAGGCAATTCCAATTCATCAAAAAAAACTTTATCCAAAGAATAAGAATAATGCTGACCAGAATGAACAATAAAATAATCTTCATCATTCTCTTCTAAAAATCTAATAATACTACTCAACTTAATAATTTCGGGCCTAGTACCTAAAACAATAGAAAATTTAACCATAAAATTTACCTCTAAATATTTAATTAAAAAACCACATTGTATTTATAAACTTTTATAAAAATTTATTATTTTTTCAACTATATTTTTTTTATTAAATTTGTTTAATAGTTTTAAAACTTTTTCTTTTTCATAAATTTTATCAACATTTTTTATGTTTTCAAAAAAATATTTTATGGTGAAAGTTAAACTTTCAACATTATTATTTTTAAAAACTAACTTTTCATTTATTAAAGAAATGTTTTCTTTTAAAGCTCCACTGTCAGAAACTATTACAGGGGTATCATAATATAAACTTTCTAAAGGTATCCTTCCAAAAGCTTCAGGAACAATACTTGGAACAACAACTAATTTAGAATTTTTAAAAACACTACCAATATTTTCATATTTAACAAAATCAAAAAAAGAAACATCTAAACTATTTTTTTTACAAAACTCCAAATATTTTTTTTTATTTCCACTTCCAAAAACAGCTGCTTTTAAAACAATATTTTCATCTTTAAGCTTTTTTAAACTTTCAAGAAAAATATTTAAACCTTTAAAATAATTTAGACTTCCTAAATAAACAACATCAAACTTTCTTACTTTTAAATTTTCATAAGAAATTTCAAATTCTTTCTTCTCATTTTCAAAAACAATATTGCCTATAACTTCAACTTTTTTATTATTGATATTTTTTTCTAACATTTTTTTAACAAAACTACTAACAGCAATAAAACCATCAAAACTGTTTAAAGAAATTTTAATATTATTGTACCTGTTCCACAAATACTTTTTAAAAACAAAATTATATTTTAAAAAAAAATAATTTTTCATCCTACCAATTTCAGGACTTTTAACAATACAACTTTTAAACTTATTATAATTACAACCAGAAC
>WIAN01000091.1 GCA_015519985.1 Candidatus Woesearchaeota archaeon
TTCTAAAATAATTTGTGACTCTAAAGGCATAGTGTCTTCTCCTAAAATAATTCCTTCTCCTAAAATTAAACCTGAATTTAAAAAAGGACTATTATTGTTTATAGTTGTAAATACTAATTTTGTATTAAAAAAACTTTCAACTTTTTCAATAACATTTTTATCATCAATACCAATAATTCCAATGTCTTTATCTTTAGAAAAAACAACTAAAGAACCTATGCTTTCAAAATTATCGATTATAATTTTTTCATATTTAATGTTTAAATTTTCAAAATCTTTTTTTAAACTTTCATCTAAATTTGAAATTAAAGCTTTATCATCTCTTAACAAAATATTATTTTTTAAAACAGTAATTTCAGTATTAAAAGTTATAGTTTTAAAATATTTTTCAATAACTTTTTTTTCATTTTCAAAAATGTTTTTAGGAACAATAATCTTATCTTTATAATCTAACAAGAACAAACCAGGATAAGGAGTTCCAGAAACATTAAGTTTAACAATTTCATCTACATTCAAAATTTTTTTAATCTTTTCTTTAAAAGAGTTTTTCAAATCAACTCCTGAAAATAAAATGTTATTTTTTAAAAAAAAGTAAAGTCCAATATTAACATTTTCATTAACTTTTAAAAGAATAGCATTCTTAACCATAAAACCACCAAAAAATAAAAAAAATAAAAAAATATTATAATTCTACCACTTCTTCATCTTTCAAAACAACTAGTCTAATTCCTACTCCTAAATTTAAAATTGCTGATAAAAAAGCCATGTGTTCTTTTCCATTTCCTGAAATAAAATTAACATCAACTTCAATTTCGTCTTTTAAATGGTCTTTTAAAGAATTTTCAAAATCTTTTTTTAAATCAAAAATGTCTTTATTAAAATCAAATTCTAAAAGAGAAGTGTTTTCTTTAGGATTATATTTTTCTTTACCAAAAGAATTTGTTAATAAAAAAACTTTATCATAACTTTTTTTTTCAATAATTTTAGATACATAACCCCAAGAGCCTTTACCTGAAGATAATAAAGATACAAAAATTGCCATAAACAAAGGATTAATAATAACATTTATAATATTTTCTATATAATTTATGAAAAAACATAAAAAAAATAATAAAAGACAGAACGAAAGATAACAAAAAAATAAATAAAATAAACAAAAAACAAAAAAATCACAACAAAACAGTAGTTTAGAAAAATTTAAATAAACAAAAAAATTAAAAAAAATACATGATTGAATTTACATTAAAAGAATTCTTTGACATGTTATTATTAACAATAGCAACAGGATTTATATTCTCAGATTTATTTAATATAAGAACGATTTCATATACAGGTTATGTTGTAAAAAACAACAAAAATTCTTTTTTATTAGCAATATACAGTATAGTTCCAGGAATAATATTGCACGAATTATTTCACAAATTTACAGCAGTATTTTTTGGAGCACAAGCATATTTTAACACAAGTTATTTTTTTTTAATATTTGCAATAATATTAAAATTAGTAGGAAGTCCATTTTTATTTTTAGCACCAGCATATGTTTCTATAAAAGGAAATCTTCCTCCAATAAGTTATTCTTTAATAGCATTTATGGGTCCTTTTGCTAACTTTTTATTATATTTAATTGCTGATTTTATTTTAAAAAGCAAATCAAAATTGTTTTCAAAATTAAAAGAAAATAATACAAATTTTATAATTTTAAACGCTACAAAAAGAATAAACTTTTTTTTATTTTGGTTTAACTTAATACCTTTGCCGGGCTTTGATGGAAGTAAAGTATTGTATGGAATATTACAAACTTTAGGATTTTAGATTGAATTTTAATTATAACTTTAAAATAAAACATTTTTATAAGAATTTTTATAAGAGGAGTTTTTTATGATAGATAAAACAGAAGAAAAAATAAATAAATTGTTAAAAAAAAATAAAGATTTAAAATTTATAATAGTAACAGGAGGAGTTCTTTCAGGTTTGGGAAAAGGAATAACAGCTGCAAGCATAGGAAACTTACTTTCTGACAATAATAAAGTTATACCAATAAAATGTGAAGGATATTTAAATGTAGATCCAGGAACTATGAATCCTTATGAACATGGAGAAGTATTTGTATTAGAAGATGGAGAAGAAGCAGACATGGACTTTGGACATTATGAAAGATTTATAGGAGTAAATTGTAAAAGAGAATGGAACATCACAATGGGAAAAGTTTTCAAAAAAATTTTAGACAGAGAAAGAGAAGGATACTATTTAGGAAAAACAGTACAATTCGTTCCTCACGTAACAAATGCAATAAAAGAATCATGGTTAGAAATAGCAGATAAAGAAAAAGCAGATGTTATACTTTTAGAAATAGGAGGTACAGTTGGAGATATAGAAACAGAATTACATTTAGAAGCTGCAAGACAATTAAAAAGAATATTAAAAGACAAAGTTTTATTTGTACATTTAACTTATGTTCCAAAACCTAAAAATGTAAATGAATATAAAACAAAACCAACACAACAAAGTTTAATGATATTAAGAGAAAAAGGAATAAATCCAGATATAATTTTAGTAAGAAGTGAAGGAAAAATCACTTCAAAAGCAAAAGAAAAAATTGCTTTGTTTTCAAATTTAAAAGAAGAAGATATTTTTGATAATTATAATGTTGAAACTGTTTATGAAATACCATTATTGTTAGAAAAACAAGGTTTAATAAAAAAGTTAGAAGAAAAATTGAATATAAAAATAAAAAAAGATTTAAAAAAATGGAAAAAATTAGTCGAAAATTTAAAAGATACAGAGAAAAATAACATTACGAAGGAAAACAATAGAAAAGAAAACAATACAAAAAAATTAAAAAAAATAAAAACTATTAATGTTGCTATTGCAGGAAAATACACTGATTTAGAAGATAGTTATGCAAGCGTAATAGAAGCTTTAAATCATAGTTCTGCACATTTAAATGTAAAAAACAACATTATTTTTTTAGAAACTACAAATATAAAAAGTTATAATGATGTTAAAAAAATATTTGAAAAAAACAAGATTGATGCAGTTATAGTCCCAGGAGGATTTGGAAGTAGAGGAATAGAAGGAAAAATAAAAATAATAGAATATTCAAGAAAAAATAACATTCCGTTTTTAGGAATATGTTATGGTTTGCAATTGTCAATAATAGAATATTCTAGAAATGTAGTTGGTTTAAAAGATGCTCATACTACAGAAATAAAAAATACAAAATATCCTGTTGTTGATATTCTTCCAGAACAAAAAAATATTGATAAAAAAGGAGGGACTATGCGTTTAGGTTCTTACCCTGCAATTTTAAAAGAAGGAAAAATAAAAAAGTATTATAAAAAATTTAATTTAATAAAAAAAGTAAAAGACAAAAAAAATAATAAAGTTTATGATTATGTTTATGAAAGACACAGACACAGATATGAAGTTAATCCAAAATATCACAAATATTTTAAAAATTTTATTTTACATTTAGATCCTAAAAAAAGACTAGTTGAATTTATAGAGTTAAAAAATCATGATTATTTTGTTGCAAGTCAAGGACATATAGAGTTAAAAAGCACATTGTTAAAACCAGCTCCTTTATTTTATGGTTTGATAGAAACTGCAAAAAAACAAAAACAAAAAAAAACAAATACAAAAATATAATAAAAAATAAAACAAAAGAATGAACAAAAAGCATTAAAAAAGAAAAGTTTAAAAACACTAATGTGATTAAAATAATGTAAAAAAATCACAACAAATTTTTTTGGTGAAAAAAATATGAAAATATCAATAATAGGAGCAGGATATGTTGGAAGTACAACAGCATTTTCATTATTAAAAGAAGGCTTAGCTTCTGAAATAACATTAGTAGATGTTAATAAAGAAAAATTAGAAGGAGAAGCATTAGATTTAGCAAACGGATTAGTATATACAAATGTAAGCAAAATAACATACTCTACAAATTATAAAGTAACAAAAGATTCTGATATAATAATAATTACAGCAGGAGCAAATCAAAAACCAGGAGAAACAAGATTACAATTAACAGATAAAAATGTGAAAATATTAGAA
>WIAN01000092.1 GCA_015519985.1 Candidatus Woesearchaeota archaeon
ATATAATTGTTTATTGCTTTTTTTCTTATACTTGGAAGTTTTTCAAACCTTTCAATATCAAAAAAAGAATTTATCAAATAAACTTTTTCATTTTTGTTTAAAAAAAACAATTTTAAATTACCTTCTTTTTTTGACTTTAAAATTTTTTCTTCTTCTAATTTTTTTAGAAATCTGTAAGTGCTGTTTTCATTCAAACCAGTTTTTTTAGAAATTTCTCTAAGATAAAAACTAGAATTTTTATTTTCATAAAACAACTTTAATATTTTTTTATATCCTGAAGGAATTATGTTTAACATTTTTAAACAATTGTTTAAATAATTTAAACATTTATAAATTTTACTATTATAACCTCAAATAAATAGCTTTATCTCCTGTCAAATCAACAACACTGCTAGGAGGATTGTTTAAAACTCCATCTTCAATAAAATAATCAACTTTTTCTTTAAAACTTTTAAAACTTTCACTTTCTAAATCTTCTTTTCTTTCTAAATATTCAAAACCAGAAATATTTACGCTTGTAGTAATAATAGGAACATTCAACTTTTCAACAAAACTTTGAAACCAATGATCTAAAATTCTAACTCCAACATTACCATTAGAAGATAAAATTAAAGGAAAATCCTTTTTAGGTTTTAAAACAAAAGTATGCTTTTTTTTATCTAAATAACTTTTAAACTCTTCTTTAACAAAAAAATTTTCAAAAATCCACTCTTTAGAAGGAGCAATGATGCTAAAAGGCTTACCAAACCTTTTTTTTAACAATCTAACATTCAAAATAACATCAGGATCAACAATTCCACCAATACCATAAATAGTATCAGTAGGATAAATAAACAATTTTTTATTAAAAAACTCTTGTTTATAAAAATCAAAATTATCAAACAATTCATTTTTACTAACAAATTTCATAAAAAGAAAACAAAATAAAGTAATATATAAATGTTATTGAAAATAAAAAAATTTATAAACTCTTTTTTTTACTACTTTTTTATGAAGATTTTGGCTGCTGCGGATATACATGGAGATTTAAGTTTAGTTGAAAAACTAGTTGAAAAAGCTAAAAGAGAAGATGTTGATAGTATTATTTTAGCAGGAGATTTGTTTAAAAACAATCAAGAACCTTTTGACATTGTTGGAAAATTTTCTTCTTTAAAAAAACCTGTTTTTTTAATACCTGGAAATCATGAAGCTTTAAGCACTGTTGATTTTGTAGCTAAAATTTATGGAGCTGTAAATCTTCACGGTTATGCTGTAAAAACTGACAATATAGGTTTTTTCGGAGTTTCTGCTGTAAATATAGGGCCTTTCCTTCATGATTCTGAAGAAAAAATGGAAGACTTATTAAAAAAAAGTTTTGAATATATTAAAGATTCTGAAAAAAAAATTTTAGTAACTCATGTTCCTCCTTCTAATGTAAGTTTTGAAAAACTTTCTCCTTTCGTTTCAGGAAGTAAAATTGTTGAAAAAATAATAAAAGAATTACAACCAGACATTGCTATTTCAGGACATATTCATGAAGCTTCTGGAATAGAAGAAAAAATAGGAAAAACAAAAATAATAAATGTTTCAAGAACAGGAAAAATAATAGAATTATGATGGCAAACTTATTTTATAAAGCTAACACTATAAAAAAATATTATAAAAATATTTCTTTAGAAGAAGCGAAAAGTTTGGGTTTAGAACAAATAGTTTTAGAATTAACATTAAGAAAAAAATCTTTAAAAAATAACGAACATTATTCAATCTACGTTTTTGAATATTTGGATAGTGTTGAATATGAAGGAATAACAACAATAGAAAAAAACATAAAAGTAGCTGTAATACAATATTTACAAAATACTGATGTTGTTACTGCTATAAAAACAAAAAAAATAAGGAGATATTTATGACTGTTGAAAATGAAACTGAATCAGAATTAGAAGAAAAATTAAAAGAAGAAGGTTTTGAACTAACGGGTTTTTCAGAAGGAAAAGTTTATAGAAAAATGTATAAAAACGGTGCTAATGTTTTATATTTTGTAATTCCTTCTTTAGCAAAAAATATTGATCCTTCAACTTTAACAATAGAAGTTTCTTATGTTGTTAATGGATTAAAAGTAACTCCAGAAAAAGTAGAAGTATACAGATTATTAAAACTTCCTACAGAAATACCTTACAATGCATCAGAAGTAGAAAGAATAATAAATACTTTTAAAAAGGTTTTTTAACCTTTTATTACTATTAAAGGTTTTAACCTTGCTACTTTAACATTAATTCCAGAATCATGAACAGCATTAACAACTTCTTCAACATCTTTATAAGCTCCAGGAGCTTCCTCTGCAATTCCAGACTTGCTATGTCCTTTAACAATTATCCCTTTAGAACTTAAATTTTTAACAATACTTTCAGCTTTATACTCTTTTTTACTTTGCACTCTACTTTTTTCTCTTCCCGCACCATGAATTCCACTACCAAAAGTTTCAAACATAGCTTTTTTTGTACCTCTTAAAATATAACTAGCAGTACCCATAGTACCACCAACAGGCATAGGATGACCGACACCTTCATACTCTTCAGGAACATCAACATCAAAAAAAGCTCTAGTAGAACCTTTCCTATGAACTAAAAGTTCTTTTTCTTCACCATCAATAATATGCTTTTCAATCTTAGCAGTATTATGAGCAACTTCATACAAAGTTTTAACATCTTCATCTTTAATATTAAAAACATCAACAAAAACTTTTCTGGTTAAATGAGCAATCATCTGCCTATTAGCAAAAGCAGCATTACTAGCAGCTCTAACAGCAGCCAAATAATCTTGACCTTCTTTACTTTTAATAGGAGCACCAACCAATTCTTTATCAATAATACTCATATTATATTTTCTCATAGCTTCACTCATAATCTTCAAATAATCACTACCAACTTGATGACCTAAACCTCTACTACCGCAGTGAATACTAACAACAATTTGCCCTTCAAACAAACCATACTTTTCAGCAGCAACACTGTCAAAAATTTTATCAACATATTGCACTTCTAAATAATGATTACCACTACCTAAAGTACCAATTTGATTTAAACCTCTCTGTTTAGCCTTTTGAGAAACAACATTAGGATTAGCTCCTAAAATTTTACCATTTTCTTCTATAAATTTTAAATCAGATTTTAAACCAAAACCTTTATTAACAATCCATTGAGCGCCTTCAACCAAAATTTCATCCATTTCTTTCATAGAAACTTTCAAAAAACCTTTCCTACCTAAACCTGCAGGAACATTCTCAAACAATTTTTGAGCTAAAACTTCCTTATAAGGAATAACATCTTCCAATTTCAAATTAGTTTTTAAAGTTCTAACACCACAATTAATATCAAAACCAACACCACCAACCATAATCCAACCATCCATGTTAAAAGCAGCAACACCACCAATAGGAAAACCATAACCGGGATGAATATCAGCCATAGCCAAAACATACTTTTCCAAACCAGGAAGAGTAGAAACATTATACAATTGTCTTAAAGCACTCCACTCTTTCTGTTTAGGATTCAATAAAGGTTTAATAATATTTTCAGAACCATAAATTCTAGCAGGAACATTCATACCTTCAAAAAAAAACTCCCAAACATTCTTTTCAACTTCAACAATCTTCCTTTTACCATCAAAATCAAAATATAATTCTTTCATAAAAAAAAGAAAGTGAAAAAAACTTATAAAACTAACTAAAAAAATATAAAAAATATAGAAAAAAATAAAAAAAACAAAAGTACAAGAATAAACATGTTTTCTTTATATGAAAGAACAATAAAAACATTAGAAAAAAGAAGAATAATACCTTCAAATTTAGAAGGAACATTTAAAAGTCTAAATGGAAGAATATTAACAATAGAAAACTCAATAATTTATCTACAACCTGAAAGTTTATATTTAATATTATCAAAAACAAAAGAAGATTATTTTTTTACAATAATAAAAGAAAAACATATTGGAAGAATAAACAGTTATTTTGGAACAGATTTACATCCTTTTACAAGAATAGAATTATACAGAGAAGAAGATAGAATAATATTGATGTCTTCAGAAGCAATATCAACACCATACTTTTATGAAAATTCGAGATTAAAAAGAACTGTTTATCAACAAATTTTAATGTTAATAGAACAAATTAATAAAAAACAACTCCCATTAGAAAAATCAAATTTAGAAAGTTTATTAACACAAATATAAAAACATATAAAAAATATATGCAATGTTTATATAAAAAAACACTTTACTATACTAAAAAATCACTGGTGATAATATGAAAAAATATGTTTTACCTTTAATTACAACTTTAGGATTATACTTTGGAGCTGCAAATGTTGAAAAAGCACCTTTTCCTTATGCTCACAGCAGTTTAGAAAATCAAATTTTAAGAACAGACGATAAATCTTCGCTTGAAAATTTAGAAGAAAAATACCTTAAAGCTATACCTTATGTTTTTTCAGCAACTGCTGTTCTTTTAATAGCAACAGGAGTATATGCAAGTAACAAAATAATAGAAGATTATCTTAAAGATTTAAAAAACAAAGAAGAACAATATAAAAAATAACCTTTTTTCAAACATTTAAAACATTATATTAACACTATTTTGAGGGGATATTTTATGTTAAAAAAATATGTTTTACCTTTAATTGCAACTTTAGGATTATACTTTGGAACTGTATCTGCTTCAGAACAAAATCCTGCTTTTTTAACAGTAACAACACCAACTATATACACAGAAATAATGACTGATGTTGCTGAAAAACACGGTTTAGAACAATATTTCAACCATAATACAGAAGATGGAGAAGCAGTACAAATAGGAATAAAATATAAAGATGGTTATGTATTAACAATAAACTATTTGTCAGAAAAAGATTTGGAAGGTTATAATAGAACAACATTTATGAACAATACAATTTCTTCTTCAAAAGTACCTAAAAGTATATCATTAAAATTGTCTGAAGAAGAAGGAACAACATTATTAAACGATTTTTATAAAAAAGCATTAAACTCAGGATCAATAGGCGATGCTTATTTAATATTACAATTAAGACTAGAAGCTTTAGAAGACCAATTAAAAAAAAATAATAATGAACAAACTGCTTTTTTAGTCGAAGAGTTAAAAAATCAAGTACAAACTTTATATCCTATAGTTGTTTCTTTAGAAGAATCTCAAAATAATAGTGAAAACAGAATAAGCTCTTTAGAAGCACTTTTAGAACAACAAAGAAAAATTATGAATAGACTTTTAGAAGAAAATAACTTTTTGAGAGAAGAATTTTCTTCTTTAAGAGAATATGTTGAAAAACTTTATTCTTCTTTAAATGGACATATTTCATTTTCAAATGAAAGAAATAAAAGATTAGAAGGAAGAGTATCAACAGCAGAATATAATTTAAGAAGTTTAAGAGAAGAACTTTCTAATATGAGAGAAGAATTTAAAGGTTTAAAAACTGATTATGCTAATCTAAAATTAGAATCTTTACAAAGAAAATATTTTAAAGATCCTTCAACAAATGAAAATTCAGAAAAAACAAATCCTTTATTTTCAATTTTAGTCAATTCAGTTTATATTGGATTATTTGGTCTTTTGTTGGGAGCAATTATATATGATTTCAAGAAAAAAATATGAAATAGAAAATAATAAAAGTTAAATATCAACTACAAAAATAATACAATAATTATTATTTTTTTTAAAAAATTTTAAACCGTTGTATGTTGCTGCTTTAACTTCAACGTGCAAAACATGTTTATTCTCATCAATATTTTCCCCACAAACTTCTCCTTCTAAAAAAAATTTTTCTTTACCATCAAC
>WIAN01000093.1 GCA_015519985.1 Candidatus Woesearchaeota archaeon
ATAGTAGTGTTGTATTGAGATTGTCTTAATACTGTATCATTATTGTTTTTTTGATACGGTTTTTTATTTTTTTGAATATTTTTTAGTATTTATAAATAATTTATAAATAACTATTTTTTATTTTGCATTTTTATGTGTGATTGTAATCTCCACAGGAAATAAAGGAGTTTCTTTTTTTTGTCTCATTTATGTATTATTAAAGTATTGATAATGTATTATTTTGTATATTATTTTGAAAAAGTTTATAAAAGATTATAACAAAACTTTTTTTTATGAATGATTTTGAAAAAGAAATTTTATTGAAAGAGATTGAAGAGTTAAAAAAAAGTAATGAAAGGTTGGAAAAAGCTTTTTTAGCTATGAGTTAAATGTTAGAATTACAATTAGAATTGTCTTTGCCTAAAAATTTAGAAAAAGAAGAAAATAAAAATAAGGATCCTTTAAAATTGGAGTTTGAAAGAAAATTAAAAAAAAACAAAAATAAAATTGTTAAAAATAAAATTTTAGAAGTTTTAGAAAATAAAGATTTTCAAGAACTTTCAGATTTGAAATTTTTAATAGTTGATCAATTACAATATACTACAAAACCAAGTTTTTACAGATATATAAAAGAATTAGAATTAGAAAAAAAGATAGAAAAAAATTATTTGGGAAATAAAACTTTTATAAAATTGCATAAAAGTATTGTAAAACATTAAAATGAAAAGTTTTTTAAATTGCTTTTTCTTAAATTGTTTTTATGCATACCAAAATTTATAAGAATAATAAAATTATTTCTAGGCCTAAAGTTGCTCATACGGTTTTTCAAAAAGCAAGAGGTTTAATGTTTTCTAAACAAAGAGATTTGTTATTTGTTTTTAAAACTGAAGAAAGATTGAATTTTCATATGGTTTTTGTTTTTTATCCTATTGATATTATTTTTATAAACCACAATTTTGAAGTTGTTGATTTTAAAAAATCTTTTAAGCCTTTTACTTTTTATTATTCTAAAAGAAAAGCGTTGTATGCTTTAGAAGTTAAAGAAGGTTTTATTGAAGAGAACAATATAAAAATTGGAGATAAACTTTTTATTGGGGAAAAAAATAATTCTAAAAATTCTAAAAGAAAAAGTAAGAATAAGAGTGTTAAAAAAACAGTAAAGAAAAAAGCAAGTGAAAGAAAAAATAGTAATAAGAAGAGCAGTAGAAAAAAATAATAAAAATAATATAGTGATAATAATAAAAAGTGGGGGTGCTGGGATTCGAACCCAGATCTGCTGGTAACCCCAACAGCATTTTTTTTCATCGTGAATTTTCTTCACTCTTAGCTCCAATTTCTGGAGCCAGCCATTCTGGCCAGGTTAAACTACACCCCCGCAATATTAAGAATGTTAATTTGTTCTTTTTAAAAAGTTTATTGTTTTAAAAGAATAATAAATGTTAAAAATCATTTTTTTGGAAGTACTATTCTATAAACAAGATCATAAGGAATGTTTCTTATAATCTCTTTTCCATTTGAAGGACTTTTAGCAGTTAAAGTTAAAATTCCTTCATCTCCTATTCTTACTATTTCTGAAAGAACTATTTTAGAGTATCCTGTAAGATAAGCGGATAAAAAAACATTATATTTTTTTATTTCTTCTTCTAAAAGAGGCATTTCTCTAGGAACATACAATCCTTTATTTTGATCATAAGCATAATTAAAAAATAATTCTTCTAAACTGTGAGAAAAAAATGATCCTTCTTTGTGTATATTTGTTGCAGAATTTAAAATTTCAATTCTAATTCCTTTATTAAAAACTATTATTGCATTATTGTAAGGTAAATCTTCATGTATGTAAGGTTCCATTTTAAACTTTTAACTTAAATTTGTTATGTTTGTTGTTATTGGTGCTGTAAAGGTTGTTGAATTAAAACTCATTGTTTTTATTGCTATTATTGCCAATATTATTAATAATATTATGAATAATACTATTATTATTTTTTGAAATGTTGTCAATCCTTTTTTTACTTTTACTCTTGCTTCTAACATTTTTTCTAATTTTTGTTTTTTAGTATTTTGTTCTTTTGTTGTTTTTGTTTTTTTTATTTCTTTTTGTCTTCCTATTTTAACAATATAGTAAAGCAACAATATTAAGATTATTAATATTATTATTAATGTTATTACTAATTTTTTTATGCTTCCAAATAACATTGATAATAATGATTTTTTGTATTCTTTAAAATTATTATTGTTTGTTTGATTTGTTGTATTATTTGTGTTGTTGTTTTGTGTTGTTTGATATTTTTCGCATTCAAAATATAATTTTGTTTTTATTGTTTGTAATGGATACTTATTTACTTCTATTAAATATGTTATTTCGCTTTCATTTATTTTTTTATTTGTTTTTGCTTCTATCCAATAATTTTTAATCTCTCCAGGTTGTGTGATTACAAAGTTTGGATGGAATTCTACATATAAGTTGTCTTTATTTTGTAATATTTTAAATCTTGCTACATGTTTTTTATTGTCTAAATTTTGATAAGTATAATTTGTTGATATTGCTTTGTATAATATGCATTGTTTGTTATTGTTATTTTCACTTTTTACTATTGGATTAAAATATAAGAATGCTAATATTATTATGAATAAGAATAGTATTGTTAAGAATATTTTTGTGTTTGCTTTTTTCATAAGAATTCACTTTTATATTTTTAACTTATTTTAAGTACATTAAATATAAACAATAAAATATTAAAAATATTTTAAAAAAAATTTTAAAAGTTTTTTATTTTTAGTAGTATGTTTGTGTTTCTTCTCCTTCTTCTTTTCTTCTCATTTTTGAGAATACTGCTATTAATCCTAATAAGATTAATAATACTACTAATACTAATAAGCTAATTTCTAACCATTTCTTTAATGTTTCTGTTCCTGTTGTTGTTGTTTTTTGTTCTACTTTTTCTACTGTTAATGGTACTGCTACTTGTGTTAATGCTTTTCCACTTACATCTGATACTGTTACTGTTAATACTTTACTTCCTTCTGCATCACTGTTTGGTGTTACTTCTAAGTTTACTACTGCTGTGCTTTCTCCTGGTACTACTACTACTGAACTTGGGTTTGCTTTTACACTTCCCCATTCATTTACTCCTGCAACATCTAAGATTACTGTTTTTGCTTCTTTTCCTTCATTTGATACTATTACAGGTACTGTTACTGTTTCTCCTGCTTTTACATTTCCAGGTGTTCCTACTAATAATCTTAATACATTTGTGTCTTCTGTGTTGGTTCCACAAACTTCATCGTCTGTTACTACTTTTAATTCTTTTGTGTATTCTTCTGTTTTGTATCCGTCATTGTATTCTACTACTGCTTTTACTTTATAATTTCCTGATTCTAAGCAGTTTGGTATTCTTAAGAATAAATCTTCTGTTTCTTTTGATTCATCAGGGTTTATTTCTGAAATGTAATCTGATGCTGTTACTCCTGCTCCTTCTACTGTTAATGTTACTTTTACATCTTCTTCTGTTTCATCTCCGTAGTTTTTTACTAATACTTGTGCTAATACTGCTCTTCCTGATTGTACATATTCTGATGGGTTGAATGTTATGTCTTTTATTACTAAACTGTGTCTGTCTCCTGTTAATCTTACTCTGTATAAGTATTCTGCTGCTACTCCTGTTCTTGTTCCTACTCTTACTCTTAAATCATAATAATCTTTTTCCATTTTTACAGGTAATGTTAATTGTAAGTTTTTGTACATTACATCTCCTGCTTCCATGTCGAATAATGGTGTTCTGTCGAAGATTGATTCTACATTGTTGTGTTCATATCCTAATATTTCAGCTTCTACTTCTACATCATTTTCTGTAGCGTTTGCTGATAATTTTACTCTTATATCTACATTGTCTCCTCTTTGTACTACTAATACGTCTCCTGGTTCAAATACGTCTCCGTTTATTTTTACTTTTTCTACTGTTGGCAAAGCATATGCTGTTGTTGCAAATACAACCGCAAGTACTAATATTAACATTATACTTGCTATTTTTTTCATATCCATTTTGTTTATCCCTCCTAACATTTTGTTAGCATTATGATTATTTTTTTAACTTTTTTAGTATAAAAAAGATTGGTTATATTTAAATCTTTCTATTCTGTTGTTCTTATTAAGTAACAATATAGTATTACTACTTAAAAATGTTTTCATTTTTGTCTTTTGTTGGTAATAAAAATTTTTTAAATGATTTTATATTAAAAATGATTTTTTACTGTCATAAACTTTGTCATTGTATGCTTTTATTATTACTATTTCTTCACCATACAATTTGGGTATTTCAAAATTCACTGTTCTCCAATCATGGTTTTTTATATCTGCTTTCCTTGTAAATTCATAACCAGACATTGGGAAGTATGCTGAAATTGTTACTTCATCTAAATCTTCCCCTACAAAGTTTTCTGCTGTTACTGAAACCAAAATACTGTTATAACCGCTATAAGCAACTAAATGTTTTATTCTAAATTTATTATAATCTACTTTTTCTTTTTGTGGAGTTTTTTCATTTACTTTTATTGTTAAAGTATATTCATGATAAACACCAAAGTTGTCATAAAAATATGCTTTGACAATATAAACTCCTGGTTTTACAAATAAATGTTTAACATTATTACCAACAGCATAATGTCCATCACCAAAATCCCAATTTACCTCTATATTATTATAATCTGAAGTGTTTGCTTTGAAAAATACTAATAATGGACTTTCCCCTTCTGTTGGGTATGCTGTAACACTCCAAGATAAATTTTGAGGTCTTTCATTTAAAGTAAAGTTTTTTTGATCAAAAGCTGTATCTCCATCATAGTCTACAATTGAACATACAACATTATAATTTCCTGGATTATTGTAAATATGGTTAACTCTTATTACTGATGAAAATCTATTTTCAAAAAATTGTGTTGTTCCATCACCAAAATCTAAAGTTGCGTTGTAAGGTCTGTTTCCATCCAAAAAACAATTAACTTCTACTGTTAAAGGAGCATAAGGCCAAGTTCCATTCACAGCCTTCATCAACAAAGTTGCTTTTGCAGGAATATCATTATAAGGTTCTTTAACAACAACATTGTCAGATGCAGATATAGAATCTCCATCATTATCTACTGCTGTACATACAACAGTATAATTTCCTGGATTGTTATAAGTATGACTTCCTACATTATCATTTGATGTTGTTCCATCACCAAAATCAACTCTGTAAGAAATTGGATTGTTACCTCCAACTGCATTACAATCATAATTTACTGTTAAAGGAGCATCTCCTTCTTTAGGATTAATATTAAAATTTATTCCTGTAAAATCAATATCTTGAGGAGTAATATTTACTCTAATTGTATCTTCTGCATAATCATTGTCATAATCAAACAATTCACATTTTAATTCATGAACTCCTACATTTTGATTTGTAAAAGTATAATTTATTCTATTATTCATTGTCACTCCAGAATCTATTTGTTGTCCGTCATAATAAACAATGTAAGTATAAGGAGCATTACCATAAAAGTTACATGCTCCATAAACATTTGCTTTATCATTTGAAACATAACTATAATGTAATTCTGCTATTACTTCAGCAGGAATATCACCATAAGGTTGTTTTACTGTTACAATTTCTTGATCAGAATCAAAATCTCCATCATTATCTACTGCTGAACATGAAACAGTATAATTTCCTGGATTGTTATAAGTATGACTTCCTACATTATCATTTGATGTTGTTCCATCACCAAAATCAACTCTGTAAGAAATTGGATTGTTACCTCCAACTGCATTACAATCATAATTTACTGTTAAAGGAGCATCTCCTTCTTTAGGATTAATATTAAAATTTATTCCTGTAAAATCAATATCTTGAGGAGTAATATTTACTCTAATTGTATCTTCTGCATAAT
>WIAN01000094.1 GCA_015519985.1 Candidatus Woesearchaeota archaeon
TTAGAATTACAACCAAACTATTTAAATTTTTCTAAAATTTTTTTTTAAAAACTTTTATAAAAACAACGGTTTATTTTTTTATTATGGATTTTAAAAACAAATTGTTTTTTATTTTAATTATTATAATTTTAGTATTAACATTATTATTATCTTATAATGTTTTCTCTATTGATGAAAGTTTGTTTGAAAGTAAAAGTTTAATTTTAGAATCTAACATTAATGGTTTTTTTAAAAGCAGTTATAATTATAATAGTAAATTTTCTTATTTAAAATTTAATTTTTCTTCTTATCCTAAAAAAAGTTATTATGTCGTTTTAAAACAAAATTTTAATCCTACGCCTAAAATTAATGATAATGATTATGTTTTGTTTGAATGGAATAATCTGAAAGACAGATATGATTTTAATATTTATACTAAATTTTATAATACTTATATTGATAGTAATGTTAAAAAGAAAATGACTTATTATGAGTATAAAAAAAGTCTTCCTAAAAATTTAGAAGTATATACTAAACCGACTAAACTTATTGATTCTGATAATGAAAATATTAAAATTTTAGCTTCTAAACTTGTTGAAGGAAGTAAAGATTTTTTTGATTTAGAAAAAAAACTTATAGAGTATGTTAATGGTAATGTTGAATATAATCTTTCTACTATTAATGTTGAAGGCAGTTTTTCTGCAAGTCAAGTTTTAGAAAGAAAAGAAGGTGTTTGTGACGAAATTACTATTCTTTTTATTGCTTTAAATAGAGCTTTAGGAATTCCAGCCAGATATGTTTCTGGTTATAGTTTTAGTGATTTGTTTAAAAACGAAGGTTCTTGGCTTGGTCATGCTTGGGTTGAAGTTTATTATGATGGAGAATGGATTCCTTTTGATTTGACTTATCAAGAATATTTACATTTAGACCCTTTACATGTCGCTTTTAAAAAAACAGCTATTCCTAATAGAGAAGATAATAATTATGAATGGAGAGGTTATAATGTTAAAATTGATTTGTCAAAAGTAAATTATGATTTTAATATTTTAGAAAAAAATGAAAAAATTGTTTTTGGAACTATTAAAAGTAAAGTTTTAAAAGAGAATATTGGTGAAGATAGTTATAATGTTTTAGAAGTTACTGTTAAAAATAATAATGATTTTACAATAATGCCAGTGATTAATATTGGTAATACTAAAGGATTAAAATTTTTTAACAATAAAAAAATTGTTGTTTTGTATCCTTTTGAAGAGAGAAAAGTTTATTTTTTATTTAGATTAAATTCTTCTTTAGATTATGGTTATATTTATACTTTTCCTATAATAGTTTACTCTAGAGGTTTTGAAAATTCTCAAAGTGATTTTAAAGCTGAAAAGAATTCTTTTGTTTATAGTAAGAGTGATTTTGAAAAGTATTTTGAAAATAAAGTGTATTATGAAGAAAATTTTGATGTTAATTGTAATTTTAAAAGAGAATATTTTTATAATAAAAGTGAAAAAGTAAATTGTAAAGTTAAAAATGAAGGTAATAAAAATTATGATTTTTTAACTTTATGTTTAGATTATAATTGTAAAAGTTTTAGTTTAAATATTAATGAAGAAAAAAATGTTGTTTTAAATTTTAAAACAAAAATAGGAGAAGAAAACAAGATTTTAAGGTTGAAAGATAAAAATAAAGTTTTATATTTAAAAAAAGTAAGTTTTGTTTCTTATAAAGAAGCAAATGTAACTTTAAATACAACATACAAAAATAACATTTTAAATTTAAACATTAAATCAGATAGAAGAATAAATGGAACTATAAAAATTTTAATAAATAACAAATTATACAAAAAATATTATTTTGAAGGAAAAGAAAATAATGTTAAAATAAAAATAGAAAATAATGTTTTTGACAGTTTAGATAATAATATAAAAATAATATTTGAATATAACGATTTAAACACAAAAAAAATTTTAGAAAAAAACATTACTGTTCATTTAGAAAAAAATTTAGAAAACTATATTAATGTTTTTTTTAAAAAATTAGTTTTGTTCTTCAACAACATTTTCAACGTTTAACTTTTTTATTTCTTCTTCAGGATCAGGGTTTAAAATAAAATCGGACACGTTAATTTCAAACCTATCGTATTGTTCAGAATATTTTACTCTTCCTCTTACTATAATAAAACTTCCTAAAAGTTTTTGTTTTAACACTTCTTTATTCTCTTCATTTTGTAAATCTTCAATTTTAAAATCTGAAAGTTTTTTAAAAGTTTCATCAAAAAAAACAGTTCTTATAGCTTTAGTACTATCATCAACATACAAGTTTAAAATACCTCTAAAAACAGGTTGTTTTTCACCGTGAAAATCACAAAAGTATTTTCCTTCTTTCTCTTTTAACTTTCTATTACACTCACTACAAGCTTTAAAAATGTAAGGATCATAAACTTGAACTATAGTTCCAAAAACTTCTATGTTAAAATCTTCTTTAGTAATATCTTCTACTTTTTTTCTTACAAAATTATTATTGTTTTCTAAAACAATATTTATTCCTTCAGGATTTTTTATAATATTACTATTATCATTAGAATGTAATTCTAAAAAATTATTGTTTTCTCTAACATAAACATTAGAAATTTTAACAATATCATCTTTTTTTAAATTTTCAGCTTCTAAAACTTTATTATTCCAAAAAACAATTCTTACTCTTCCAGTTTCGTCAGCAGCAAATACAGATTTTAATTTTCCAGAACTTTTCTCAGTAGAAAATTCTTTAGTAGGATAAACATCTAAAATTTTTAAAGCAATAGTTACATTTCTCATTCCAGGTTTTAAATCTTTAACTTTAATATTGTTAAAATCTTTATTTAAAATTTTAACTCCTAATTCATTAGCAACAATATGTAAAGCTCCTTCTTTAGAAATCAAACCTGCTAAAGCTTCAAGTTTTTCATCTACTTTTTTTAAAATTTCATCTTTAGACAAAGAAGTTTTTTCTTCCACTATTTTTAAAAGTTCATCAAAAGGAATATTTAACATAAAAATAAAAGAAAATTAAAGCATTTAAAAAGATTTATATTTTAAAGAAATAAAAAAAAGAAAAAAAAACATTCATTTTTTTTCTTTTAAAATTCTATACAAA
>WIAN01000095.1 GCA_015519985.1 Candidatus Woesearchaeota archaeon
ATCAGAAGCATAATATTTACAATAAGGATAATAATAACTTTTATCCAAATATCTGTAAGTTCCACTTCTAGAATTGTCAGGAGCAGAATTATAAATAGTATAATGATCTGTACTTTTACCTTTAATTAATTCAATATTCTCAGCTCCAGTAGCAAGATAAAAAGTTCCTTTACTAAAATCATCATTACCTGAAGCAGTACATTCAAAATAAATCTTACCATCAGAAGGAGCACTAGGAGAAACATAAATATTCAAAGAAACATCAGAAACAAAATTATTATTGTTATCTGTGTTTAAATTTACTTTTAAACTCATACTATTATCAAAATTTTGTTTTTCAAAATAAAAAGTTTTATCATACTTTACTCCTTTGTAATCTAAATTAATACTATAATATTTATTCAACTCTAACTTTATACCTGCAGAAGGAACAAAAACATTCTCATAAACAACTCTACCATAAGAATCTTTTACAACAACAGAAGTATAAGGATTAACAAGATTATCATCAGAATCTCTAACATAAACAAACAACCTTCCATAATTATCATTACTATCAGAAGAACCAACAGTAATTATTTTACTTTTAGAAATTTCAATTTCATCAGCAGAAAACTTTTTATCTCCATTAAAATCATAAAGCTCAATACAAACAACACCATATTCCCCATCAGAATTGACAGTATGAACGAAATTTTTTGTTCTTTCATAACTTTTTTTATAATCTAATTCGATATCATATCCTGTAGGTTTAGAAAAACCGTAAGAAGTTTTTTTAACAAAAATAACTCCAACAACAGAATTATAATCGCTGTAAAAGTTACATTTTACATTTACACTTTTAGAATAAGAATCTTCAACACTAATACTTGGTTGAGGCAAATAATTTTTTCCAATAGAAATTCCAGCATTAACATTATAAATACTAAAAAGTAAAGATAAAAAAACAAAACTAAAAAATAACGCTTTTTTCATAAGTTACACCACAACAATTTTAAAAAAATAAAAACTGTTTTAATTTTGTCCTGTAGCAGCTAAACATGCATTATATTGTACAGGATCATCTTTATATCTGTCACAACCATTATCGCTACCTGCGTTATTATTATCAACATTACTATTCATATTACTATTTCCTTCATCTTCAATATGAGTTACTTTAATATCTTTGCTTGTTCTATCTGCAATATAATAACTTACTGCAATATCTAAACTGCCAACTTTAGCATCTGTGTTTCTATTAACTTTTAATCTACATTTTACTGTTTTACTTCCAGTATCAGGATCTAATCTTACATAACCTTCACTTGTAGGATTTATACTTGTAATTCTAATAGCATTTCCAGTAATACTTTGAGGATAACTAAACATTTCTTGACCGTTAAAATTGTCTTTTCTTTGCAATCCTAAACAAGTTAATTCTCCATTATTATTACCATCGACTCTTACATAAACCCAATTTTTAATTTTAGCATCTTCTGACAAACTGTTACTTTTACATCTTTGTTCAGGCATAGGAGCATAAACTCCTTTAACATTACTATTAACTCTAACATCAAATTCAATATTTAAAGTATCTCCTGTACCGTACTCTTTTAAATTAGTAATTTTAACAGGAGCTCCTGAAACACTTAAACCAGTAGTTGTTGCAGGATCACAAACTTCGCTGCTTTTTTGATAATTTCCTTTCAAACATACTTGAGCAGTTGCTAAAGTAACATAAGGATAACAAACATCAACAATTAAAGGATAAGTCAAATCTTCTCTTTTAATAGTATTCTTATAATAAAATTCTTCTTCTAAAGTAACATAATCTTCATCACCATCAACAGCTTTACCATCAATCAAAGTTTTTCCTCTAAAAATTTGAGGAGCGTCTTCTTTATATTGTAATAAAGTTCCACTATCTAAATTAACATTAAACTCTGAAGTAGAAATTCCTCCAATTTCAAAAAAAATCTTGTTAGAAGGAATGTCAAATTCTCCATCATTCCTTACTTTAACAGTGACAGGAACAGCATAACTTGAAGAATCATAAACAACATCAGGAGGAGAATCGTCTAAAAAAGAAACTAACAAACCGTTATCTCCACCAACATAACCTGCAGATGAAGAGTTAGTTGCACAACCAGCAAGACTGACAGCAAAAAACAAAGCAAAAAAAGCCAAAAATACATTTTTAAACTTCATATTAAATACCTCCATTAAAATAAATATAAATTAATAAAAACTGTTTAGTTTAAAACAATAAACATTTATAAACTTTTTTCTTTTTATCTATTACTATAACCTAAAGCGTTTTTAATAACAACACTTTCTTTTTTAACAAGCTTACTATAACTGTAAGATAATAAGATTTCAACATTCAACTTTAAATTAGTATTACTATCAAAAACACCATCAAAACTTTTTTTATCAAAAACACATTCAAAAGTAAAACTCTTATACTTTTGATACTTTTTATCAAAACCAAGCTTAGCAATTTTAGAATTACACTTATTCAAATCAATATTTTTATTCCCAACTTTAACATAATCAAGTTTAACAACACCATAATCTTCAACAGGAATAAAAGAACATTCATCAATAATACTTTTACTTCTAGAATAAACATTACCATCATACTTATTAGCAATAGTAAATTTCAAAACACCCTTACTACCAATACTACTAGTTTCCAAACTAACAACACCAACAGGAGCTCCTTGACCGTTATAAAAAACTTTACCTTCATCACAAACCTTATCATAACGATCATTCAAAGGAGAAAAACAAACACTATCAGAAAAAAAAGTTTTAACATCACTACAAGCAAAAAAATCAACAGTAGTAGAATAAGGAAAATCTTTATTAGTTTTGAAAGAAATATCTGTATTTAAAGATTTAACATCTTTTTCACCAGAAACAGTTCCTTTAAAACTCCAAGGAGTACTTTTAAAATAATCTTTAACCTTATCCAAAGAAACATAATAATTATTATAGTTAGAAGGAACAATAACAAAATTACTACTGTCATAAAACATTTCATTTTCAACTTCAATAAACAAAGGTTTAGAAAAATCATCACTATCAACATAAACAATTCCATCAGGATTTAAATCAGAAATTTTAACATCATAAAAAGAAAAACCAGAATTAAAATTATCATTATTATTAGAAGAATTAAAACTACAAGAAGATAAAACAAATAAAAATAAAAAAAATAATAAAAAAACAGTATTTTTTTTTCTTAATTTAAAAAACATAATAACACCTTCATTCATTCAAACCAGATTTACAAATTAAAGTGCCTGGTTTTAATAAAGCAGTATCTGCATAACATTTTAAAGCATTATGGTATTTTTCAGCATTTTCGTTTCTTAAAGTATTGATATTTTTAAAAATATAAATCGGGTTAATATTCTGAACTGTTTCATCAACATATTTTCCAGAATCTTTTTTTCTTTTAATAATACGAACTTCAAAATGCAAGTGATTTCCATTGCTGTTGCCTGTAGTTCCAACATAACCTATAGGTGTGCCTGCATTAACAGTTGCACCATAACGAGTAGTAATCTTTCTTAAATGTCCATACATCGTTTTTAAGACATAATCATATTCATCAGTACTTTTTAAAACATTTTCTATCATAACTAAATTTCCATAACCTTGACTATTTTCGCCCGCAAAAACTACTCTTCCAGGAGTAGCAGCATAAACAACAGGAGAAGGATCTTTTAACTGAGCAGTACCAATATCTAATGCATAATGGTTGTAAGGTTTTACATTTCTACGACCATAACAAGAAGTAAAATAACCTTTTCCGTTTAAAGGATCAACTTTAGGAACACTATTCAAAACATCAAAAGGAAAATCATCAAAAAATTCATTTGCACAACCCGTATTAGAATAAAATCTTTGAGAAGGCAACATTTTAGAAACTATACTGTCTGGAGAATAAGGAAATTCTTTTAAAGTTCCAGTAAACAAAATGTTTCCTGTTTTACTCTCAGAAACAACATATTTAGTTACTAGATTAATACTTCTTTCAATATAACTTTGATCTTCAAAATTCAATCCGTCTCTACTAATCTCAACATTACAACTAAAACCAACATTATTATTAGTTTTAAGAGCATTATTCAAATACTCTAATCCTTTATCAGACATATAATAAGTTGTTTGTATTCTATTATTTTTTTCGGAACTTTCTTCAAAATCACAAAGATTGCTTTTTGCAAGTTTAAAACTAGAAGGTAAAGTTAATTTTATCTTTTCAATCTTTTCCAATTTAAAATCTTGAGTAGGCTTAAAAGAAAAAACAATAGGAACAACAACTTTTTCACCGGAAATGATTATATATTTATCCTCAGAAGAACCAACAATAACAGGCCCTCCATTAGAAACAATCAAATTATCATTTTTAGACTCTAACTCTGAAAGAACATTGTCTTCAGGATTTTCTCTCAAATAATTACCATTAACCAATCTCAAAAATTTAAAAGTATTAGTAACAAAAGGATAAGTTACATTAACAGTTACTTTTTTGTTACCAGTACCAAAAGGTTTTATAAAATTACAAACAATTAACTTTTTTTTAGAAGCAACAATATTATAAAAAGTATCATTTTGAGGTATAACTTCAGTATTAGAATCTTCAACAAAACAAGACATAAAAACTTTTTCATCACAAATATTTCCAAACTCACTATTAGAACATAAAGAAGTCCAAACTTTACTATCAATAGGAGATTCTAAATAAAACTTTATAGGGGGAGAAACAAAACCGTAAGGAGAAAAATATTCAATATTAATCTCTTGAGGAATATCTAAATCTCTAATATAAATACCTAAATCTAAATTTTCAATCTTATCAACTTTAGTAGGATCATACTTGAAAGGTTCAACAAAATTATTATTAAACCAATCACTAATACAATCAAAACCAGAACAAGACTTTTTATCTTCTCCTAAAAACAACAAATTTTTCAAACCATTAACTAAATTGCTTTTAAAATCAGAAGCAAATTTTCCAGTATCAAAACCAGTATCTTTACTTTGAACTTTATTAATGTTAGCAAGAGCAGGACTTAAACTAGAAAAAACCAGTAATAAAATAACAATAGGAACCGCAACATTGGAAAATTTAACTAAAAATTTAGGAAGAACTTCTTCTCTTCTATAAACATAAAACCACCATAAAACAGTAGGAAGAAACATGCCATAAAAAACATAAACTATTCCTGTTAAAGAAATAAAAGAAGAAGTTTTACTCAAATTATAAACGTAAGAAAAAAACACAGGTAAAAACAAATTAATAACTGCAAAAGTAAAAGAAGACTTTTTTTCTTCATCAGTAGGTTTCATAAACAAATTAACAAAAATCAAAAAGAAAATAACATAAGACAATCTTGCCCTTGTAAAACTATAACTTAAACCGTTTTGTAAAAATTCAGAAACATAAATAAAAAATAAAAGAAAAATAAAAAAAACAAAACTCAAAACATTAAAACCTTTAACATGATTCTCATAAATTTTTCTAGCTCCTTCTAAAGCATACAAACCTGCTTTTTTACCATGTTCTTTTAAACTTTTATAAGCTTTAGAAAGTTGTTCATCAACTTCCTTTTCATTTTTTTCAGCTAAATTTGCTTTTGCTTCTAAATAAAGTTTTTCAGCTTCTTCAGGAGTAATCTCATTATTTTTAACTGCTCTTTCTAATTCTTTAGCATACTTTTCTAAACCAGAGGACAAAAAAATCACCGAAAATATGAATAAAATAATATTAAGAAAAATATATAACTCTTTTTTTTATAAACCTTTTGAAAAAAATTTAAACTTTAGGAACTAAATAAACAAATAAGTCTTTAACATCAACCTTAGTTCTAGGGGCTAAAATAATATAATTTTCTCCTTCTAATAAAAATCTTGAAATGTCTTCTTTATAATTAGTATCATAACTTCTAATATTAAAAAATCTTCCATTAATATTAACATTCAAATCATAAATGTCATTATTCCTAACAAAATTTAACTCTAAATACGCAATTTTACTTCCTTCTTTCAACTCAGAATATTGTTCTTTTGTTAAAGAAAAATAATAAACTGGTCTTACTTTTTTTTCTAAAATTGTTTTAACAACAGGCCTATCAATAGTAGCAACACCGTCTAAAATTTTAAAACTAATAACATTCTTTCCAGGAATTAAAGAATTTTTATCAAACTCTAACTTTACAGGTTGATTACAATCAAAAATAGCATTAGACAATAAAAAGTCATTCAATCTAACAATTAACTTGCTTGGTTTTGAAGTACAAGAAAGCATAAATTTAACATAACCAGTATTAAAATTATCATATTCTCCTTGAGAAACACTAAAACTTTGTTCAGATTGTAAAAGTTCATTATTATTAACAGTAGCTAAAAGTTTAACACTTCCAATACTAGCTTTATTATAAGAAAAGAATTGCCACCAACTAGGATCAGGAGTTTCAATAAAAAGTTTATTTTCTCTACCAACAGAATCTAATTTAATCTTAACAATACTATTTTTTTTAGGAGTTCCAGAATAAACTTCTTTACCATTAAAATAAATTATTAAAGGACTATTACTATCAACATTTTCCAAAATTAAAACAGGATTAGTAAAAGTATAGATAGAATCAAAAACAAAAGAATCTTCAAACACTTTCTTATCAGTCTTAGAAGAAAAAACATAAATATTATTATACTCTTTCAACAAAGCATCTTCTTTATTAGAATACAAAGTAACAGTATTCAATTCGTGAGTAATAACATCTTGAGAATCAGGATATAAAGTTCTAGGATGTTCATTCAACAAAAAATCTGAAGTGTCAGTAATAGTAGAAGAATAAGAACTTCCATTAATCTCTCCTAATAAAGCAGCTCTATCAGCAGGAGGTAAAAAAAGAATATAAAGAATAATAACTAAACCTACAAGAATAACAAGAGCAGCAGCTCCACCAGCAGTCTGACCTTTCTTTACCATAAAAAAAATAAGAAAATAGCAATATATAAAACTTTTGGTTAAAAATTGTTAAACTTTATAAAAACAAAAAACTCACAAAAAAATATGAGGTTAATAAAAAAAGAAAAAAATTATGTAGAATTACAAATAGAAGATAAAGAAGACTTATGGTATTTAAGCAGATTAATAAACAAAAATGACATAGTGAAAGGAAAAAGCACAAGAAAAATAAAAATAAATGAAAAAACAGTAGAAAAAAAAACATACTATTTTATAATAAAAGTAGAAAAAGTAGAATATCAAAATGAAATATTAAAAGTAAACGGCACAATACAAAATGAAATAGAAGATATACCAAAAGGAAGTTATCAAAGCATAAACTTTAAAGAAGGAGACATAATAAAAATAGAAAAAACATTCAATCCTTACTATGAAAAAATATTAAAAACAGCATTAGAAAAAAACAAAAAAAAATTTTTAATAATATTATTTGACAGAGAAAAAGCAAATTTTTTTGAAATAACAAACACAGAAATAAAAAAAATATTAGAATTAAAAGGAGAAGTAGAAAAAAAACAATACAAAACAAACACAGAAAACTTTTATAAAAAAATAATAAACACAATAGAAGAAAAAACAAAAAATTATGATAAAATAATATTTGCATCACCGCAATTCTATCAAGAATACATAAAAAAAGAATTAGAAAATTCAAGTATAAAAGAAAAAAGTTATGTAATAACAGTTTCAGGAACAGAAAAAAATTCAGTAAAAGAAATAATAGAAAGAAAAGAAGTACAACAACAAATATTACAATTAAAAAATATGAAAGAAGCAAAAATAGTAGAAGAATTATTAAAAAACATATCAAAAAACGAAAAATATTCTTATGGCTTTAAAGATGTGAAAAAAGCATTAGAATACAATGCAGTAGAAACACTAATAATAAGCACAGATTATATAGACAAATTGTTAGAAAAAAACGAATTTGAAAAATTGAACGAACTATTAGAATTATATGGGAAAAACATAAAAATAGAAATAATAGAATCAGAAGAAAAAAAGAAAATAAACTCGTTAGGAGGAATAGCAGCAATATTAAGGTATAATATAGAATAAAAAATATTATTCTAAAAGTTTTAAAGCTTCATTTAACAATACAATTTCTTCATTAGCTTTAACAGAAAAAACCTTAAAGTCAAAAAACATTTTTTTCAACTTTTTAACAATATCATTTTGAACAGTTTTATTACAACCAATAGCACCAGAAAAAATAATAGTATCAAAACCTTCTAAAACACTAATAGCAACCATAATATTTTTAACAACACTATTAATAAAATAATTATAAGCAAAACTATAATTTTTATTTTTACTTTTATTTTTAAAAACAGTATAAAAATCTTTTTCACCAGTAAAACCCAAAAGGCCAGATTCAAAATTAATAATACTATCAACTTTACTTTTAGAATAAAAATTTAACAAGTACAAAGGAATAAAAGGATCTAAACTTCCAGTTCTAGTAGACATAAAAACACCATCAGTAGGAGAAAAACTCATACTGTTATAAACAAACTTATAATTTTTAACAGCACTAACACTACTACCAGAACCTAAATGAACAGTAACAACTTTACTATTCTTATTTACTTTTTTATTTTTAAAAAAATAATCATACATAAAAAAATGATTTAAACCATGAAAACCTTTCCTAAAAATTTTATGTTTAAAAGAAACTTTTTTGTTTAAAGGCAAAATTTTTTCATAATCAGAAAAATCATAAACAAAAGAATCAAAAACAACAATTTGTTTAAAATTTTTATTAAACTTTTTTTTATACTTTTCAAAAAAATTTAAAACTTTAAGTTGAGGAACATTATGCAAAGGAGCAATTTTACTACCTTTAACAATTTTATCTTTAATCTTTTTGTTAAAAAAAGAAGTTTTTTCAAAATCAAAACCATGAACAACTCTATGAACTAAAAAGTCAAAATTAAAATCAACATTATTAACAAAATCTTTCAAACTCTTATCATAATCAACACTTTTTTTTAAATTAGAATAACTTTTTTCAAACAACAAAAAAACATCCTTCTTAGATTTTACATTAAAAGCTTTAATTTTAATACTACTACTACCAACATTAAAAACTAAAAAATTATAACTAACAATTTTATTTTTATTGTTTTTACTATCTTTTTTACTTTTTTTATATTTTTGTATAGTTTTATTTTTCATTTTAAAGCACATGCCAAAGCAGTAATCTCAACAATCTCATCAACAGAAACACTTCTAGAAAGATCAATAACAGGTTTATTCAAACCTTGAAGTATAGGACCATAAGCTTTATACTTACCATAAATCCTCATAATTTTATAACCAATATTACCAGCATCTAAATTAGGAAAAACAAAAACATTAGCTTTACCTTTCAAAACATCATAAGCATTTTTTCTTTTAGCAACAACACTATCAACAGCAGCATCAAATTGCAATTCACCATCAAACAAAATATTGCTTTTACTTTTTCTTTTAGCAAGACTAACAGCTTTTTTAACCTTTAAAGTTTCACTACTAACAGCACTACCTTTAGTACTAAAACTCAAAAAAGCAACTTTAGGTTTTAATCCAAGTTTTTTAGCATTATGAGAAGTTAAAATACCGATCTCAGCCAAATCTTTACTATCAGGATTAATTTGCACAGCACAATCAGAAAAAAACAAAATATCTTCTTTATTATTTTTCAATTCTTTATCCATAATAAAAAAACTACTTGCTTTATTAACCCCTTTCCTAGTACCTATAATTTTAAAAGCCCACTTTAAAGTATTAGAAGTACTATGACTAGCTCCAGAAATAACCACGTCAAACAAACCAGAATGTAAAAGAAGCATAGACAAACCAACATAGTCGTCTTTCAAAAGTTTCAATTCTTTACTAGTAACGTTTTTTTTCTTTTTCTTTCTTAATTTAACATAATAATCTAACAAACTATTTTTAGTTTCTTCAGAAGATAAATCTAAAAATCTAAAATTACTCTTATTTTTTTTAAAAAACTTTTTACCATCACCAACAATAATAGGAACAGCAAAACCTTCATTTTCAATAATCTTATAAGCTTCAACAATCCTTTCATCTTCAAACTCAGGAAAAGCAACAATATACTTTTTTTTACCAGCAAGTTTAAACAATTTCTCTTTCAAATTCATAAAAAAAAATAAAACAAAAGTATTTATAAAAGTTTTTATAACAAAATTTAAAAATAGCAGTTTTTTCTATACTTACAATAGTATAAAAAATATAATATCAATATATTGATGCAGGGGTGTATTTTTGTGGAAAACATTAAAGAAGAAAAAATAATAGTTGCAGGGCATAAAAATCCTGATACTGATGCAGTTGTAAGTGCAATAGCATATGCAGAATTAAAAAAAAGTTTAGGCTACAAAAATATAAAACCAATAATACAAGGAGAATTAAACAATGAAACAAAATTTGTTTTAGAAAAATTTAACATTCCAACTCCAGAATTAAAAACAGAAGTAGAAGATGAAAAAGTAATATTAGTAGATCATTTTGAAAAAGCACAAGCAATAAACAATGCAAATGAAGAAAACATAATAGAAATAATAGACCATCATAAAATAGGAGATATAAAAACTTCAAAACCAATATTTTCATTAACAATGCCTTTAGGTTCAACAGCAACAATAATATATTTATTATACAAACATTATAATATAAAAATGTCAGATTCTATAAAAGGAATATTACTATCAGCAATAATTTCAGATACAGTAATATTAAAAAGTCCAACAACAACAGAAAAAGACAAAGAAATAGTAGAAGAAATAGCAAAAGAATTAAACTTAGATTATAAAGAATTTGGAAAAGAACAATTTGAAAAAAAAGCAGACTTTTCAAACAAAACAAAAGAAGAAATACTACAATCAGACATGAAAGTTTATGAATTTGGAGATAAAAAAATAGCAATAGTACAAGTAGAAGTTCCAGATACAAATATGATATTAAAAGAAAAAGAAGAATATTTAGAAAAAATGAGAGAATTAATGGATAAAAACAGTTATTACGCTTATATTTTTTTAGTAACAGACATAATAAGAGAAGGATCAGAACTATTAATAGTATCAGATAATTTAGAAGAATTTGAAAAAATATACAATATAGATTTGAAAGATGGAAGTGCATTTATAGAAGGATTTATGTCAAGAAAAAAACAAGCAGTTCCACCATTAGAAGAATATTTTTCAAAATAAAAATTTTTTTATATTTTTTTCTTTTTTAATCCCTGTTATTTTTGTTTATTTTTATCTTTCTTATTTCTTTACTGATGATAGGTTAAAAAAAGCTTTATAAATAATAAACTTTAAATACAAAAAAGATTTACTCTTATAAAAAAATGATTAAAAATAACTTACTTATAGTAAGAAAAAATTTTTATAACTTACTAAAAGTAAAAAAACAGTAAAACTTATAAATAATTGTTGTTTAAAAGTTTAATGATAAAAAAATAATTAAAAAATAATATTAAATTTTAAATTTTTTGGGGGTAAATTAACATGATTGTTAAAGAAGAATTTTTAAGCAAAATAAGAACTTATTTTGGATTAAACTTGTACGAAGCAAAAATATGGACTGCATTATTATCAAGAGGAATAGCAACAGCAGGAGAACTATCAGACATAGCAAATGTACCAAGAAGCAGAAGTTATGATGTATTAGAAAGTTTAGAAAAAAAAGGATTTGTAACAATGAAATTTGGAAAACCAATAAAATACATAGCAGTACAACCATCAGAAGTAGTTGAAAGAGTAAAAAAACACATGCTAACAGAAACAAAAAAAAGAATAGAAAGATTAGACAAAATAAGACAAACAGAAATATTAGATGAATTAGAACAATTACATTCTGAAGGAATAGAACTAGTAGAACCATCAGAATTGTCAGGAAGCGTAAAAGGAAGACACAACTTATACAATCATTTAGAAGTTATGATAAAAGGAGCTGAAAAAACAGTAACAATAGTAACAACAACACAAGGATTAATAAGAAAAATAGATGCATTCAAACCAATATTTGAAGATTTAAAAAAGAGAGGGGTAAAAATAAGAGTAGCAGCACCATTAACAAAAGAAACAGAAAGAACAATAAAAGATTTAGAAGGATTAGCAGAAATAAAAGATACAGATTTAAGAGCAAGATTTGTAGTTATTGACGGAAAAGAAATAGCATTCATGATTATGGACGATGAAGAAGTACATCCAACTTATGACGTAGGAATATGGGTAAACAGTCCTTTCTTTGCAAGTGCAGTAGAAGAATTATTCGAACACGCATGGAAAGCAATGAAACCATACAAAAAAGAAAAAGCAAAAAAAACAGTAAAAAAAAGAAAATAATTATAAAATAATTTTTTTTAATATTTTATTCTAACATTTTTATTTTAATTTGACTCCTTCAGAAAGTATTTTTTTTATTCCTTCAGGATCATAAGTCCAAACAACTTTCCCATCTTTATCTATTAGAATTTTTCCTGAATTTTCTAAATAATCTAAAATAGTTTGAAAAGTTTGATACATCATTTTTTTAGGAAGCTTTTTCCACAATTGATATTTTCCTAATTCTGGACTGTGTTTTTGAATTGTCCTTTCAACCATAAGCACTGATTCAAGAGTTGGATTATGTAAAAGTTTGTTTGTCATTCTTATCACCTAAAATAAACCTCTTTTTTAATAATATGATTTTAAATGTTATATTTAAATATATATTATATTGCTATATATAAGAATGTTTTTCTTATTTAAATATTTTTCTAACAAACATTTTATACCAAATATTGGTAAAATAATACCAAAAAATGGTAAATTTTATATATTTTAAAAACAAACAACTAAATATGGATGCTGAAGAAAAAATATACAACGCATTTTTTAATTCAAAAACCAACAAGTTATATTACTCTCAAATAAAAGACATTACAAAGATGTCTCATAGTTCTTTACAAAACATTCTAAAAAAACTTGTGGAAAAAAATATTTTAGCAAAAGAAAAAACAAAAAGTAATGTTTTTTATAAAATAAAAAATAAAAAAATTTTTTCTATAAAATTTTCAGAAATAGCAATAAACAAATTTGAAGATTTAAATGTAAATGTC
>WIAN01000096.1 GCA_015519985.1 Candidatus Woesearchaeota archaeon
ATATTTTATTATTGGAGAAAAATTTAACCTTCCATTTTTAACTAAAATTTCAAAATTTTTAATTATACTTTTTGCGATTTTTTTTATTTTTTTATTTTTTTATTTCCCTTCTATTTTAAATTCATCTAATAATATTATTTTAAATTCTCAAAATATGACTGAACAACAAGCATATTCTTTTATATATTCTTTTCTTTTATTTTTTTTATTTGTTTTACTTTTTGTTTTTATTTTTGGAATTTTAAACATTTTTTTAGGAAGAGAAATTTTAAAATTACAAGACCAATTTAATACTTTAGCTTTAATCTCTGGTTATTCTAAAATTATTTTAGGAGTAGCTTACGTTTCTATTATTTTTTCTTCTCTGGCAGGGATTTTTTTACTAGCTTCTTTTGTTTCTGATATTCTTTTATTTTTTGAAGTTTCAAAAAACGATGTTTCTTCAAAGAAAGTTAAGAAAGCTAAAAAATCTAAATAATTTCTTTCTTTTTTTTAATAAACTTTTTAAATAGAAACTTTTACCTGTGATTATTGTTCTCACATTAAATTGTGATGTTATACTGTGATGTTATAATATGATGTTAATTATTTTATGATTATTTGGTGGTTGTTATGAATTATGATGAAAAAAGTATTGAAATGCATAAAAAATATCAAGGAAAAATACATGTAGATTTAAATTTTGATATTAAAAATAAAGATGATTTAAGCATAGCTTACACTCCTGGAGTTGCTGCTGTAAGTAAAAAAATTTTTGAAGATAAAAGTAAAAAGTATGAATTGACAAGCATAGGCAACACTATTGCTGTTATTAGTAATGGAACTGCAGTTTTAGGTTTAGGAAGTATAGGTGCAGAAGCTGCTTATCCTGTTATGGAAGGTAAAAGTGCTTTGTTTAAAAAATTTGGAAATGTTAATGCTGTTCCTATTGTTGTTGATATTAAAGATAAAGAAGAATTTATTAGTTTTGTAGAAAAAATTTCTGTGAATTATGCTGGTATAAATTTAGAAGATATTAAAGCTCCTGAATGTTTTTATATAGAAGAAAAGTTGAAAGAAAAGTTAAATATTCCTGTGTTTCATGACGATCAACACGGCACTGCTATTGTAGTTTTAGCTGCTTTAAAAAATGCTTTAAAATTAGCGAATAAAAATTTTGAAGATGTAAAAATTGTAATTTCAGGTGCTGGTTCTGCAGGTTTAGCTATTGCTAAATTATTGTTAAAAATGAATCCTAAAGAATTATTAGTTTTAGATAGTAAAGGAATTTTAACAAAAGACAGACAATACAGAGAAGAAGAGTTTTTGAAAAAAGAAATTTCAATGTATAATAAAAATAATGTTTCTGGAAATTTAAAAGATGCTTTAAAAAATGCGGATGTTTTTATCGGTGTTTCTAAACCTAATATTATGAATAAAGAAGATATTGATTTGATGAATGAAAAACCTATTATTTTTGCTTTGTCAAATCCTATTCCTGAGATTAGTTATGAGGATGCTAAAGAAAAAGCTTTTATTGTTGCTACTGGAAGAAGCGATTATAAAAATCAGATTAATAATGTTTTGGCTTTTCCTGGTTTGTTTAAAGGTTTGTTAAAAGTTAAAGCTAAAAAAATTACTGAGGAAATGAAGTTAAAAGCTGCTGATGCTATTGCTAATACTGTTAAAAATTTAGATGTTGATAATATTGTTCCTTCTCCTTTTTCTGAAGTTCATGAAAATGTTGCTTTAGCAGTTGAAAAAGCATATAAAGAATTTGAAAAATCTGTTGAAAAATAGTAGTTTTAAAAAACAATAATTTTAAAAAGATTAAATTTATATACTTTATTAAAAATATTTTATTTGTATTTTATGTATTTTAAGTTTGTATATTTTAAGGTGGTTTTATGTATATAATAAAAAGTTCTGAAAATAAAAGTTTAGAAGAAATAGGTATTAAAGCTGCTGCTTTAAATCATATGAAAAAGTTAAATTTGAATGTCCCTGAATATGTTATTATTTCCAGCAAATTTTCAGAAGACTATTTTTCTTCTATTAAAGAAAAAATAAATTTTATTTTGCAAGAATTTGATGATGTTGAAGAAATTAGTAAAAGAATACAAAAAATTATTGATGAAACTGAAATTATGCCTAGTTTAATACAACAATTACAACTTGCTATTGACGAATTAAAAAAGTTTAATATTGAAAATGTAGAAGGAAAATTGAGATTAGTATTAAGAACTTCTAAAC
>WIAN01000097.1 GCA_015519985.1 Candidatus Woesearchaeota archaeon
GGGAATAAATAATACAATACTATTTCTTGAGGTAAATATTTCATTTTAAATTTTAAAAAAACCTTTTTTTATTTAAATTTAATTAAATTTACTACTAATAAAAAATTCTTATGTTAATATAATAAAAAGTGTTTAATAGAAAGAAAGAAAAAAGAAAGAAAAACAAGGAAAAAAATTATTTTCCATATAGAAAAAAAATGAAAAAACAACAAAAACAATAAAAAAGCCGAAGAAAAGACAAAAACACAATTTAAAAACAAATCTCCACCGGAAATGAAGGGGTTTAAAACAACAATTAAAAAACATTTATAAATGATTAAACCTTATTTATAAATAAAATATTGTTTTGTGGGGTAATAATTATGGCTAAAAAACAAAATGAAGATGAATTACAAATAGTTAATATTGTAGGTACAGCAGGATTAGAACACGACATACCATTAGAAAAAATGGCTGCTGCACTACCAAACACAGAATACAATCCTGAACAATTTCCTGGATTAGTAATAAGAATAAGACAACCAAAAACATCAGCATTAATATTTAGAAGTGGAAAAGTAGTAATTACAGGAGCAAAAAGTATGGAGGAGATGAAAGAAACAATAAACGCAATAAAAAAACATTTAGAAAAAATAAATGTAAAAATAACTGTAGATCCTGACATTACAGTACAAAATGTTGTTGCATCAGGAAACATAAACATGGATTTGAATTTGAATGTATTAGCAGTAAAATTAAGAAACACAGAATACGAACCTGAACAATTTCCTGGATTAGTATATAATTTAGACGGGGGAAAAGCAACATTCTTATTATTCAGTAATGGAAAAATAGTATGTACAGGAACAAAAGGAAGAGAAGAAATAGAAAAAGCAGTTGAAAAATTAAAAGAAAATTTAAAAAAAGTAATGTAAAAAAAATATAAAAGGTGATTATTAATGGCAAAAGAAAAAGAAGATGTAAAAATTATGAGTCTTATAGCATATTCTTTATGGTGGTTTACAGGATTAATAATATATTATACAGCAAAAGATAAAACAATAAAATTTCATGCAGCAAGAAGCACAATAATATTTGGAATTGGAACAATAGCAATAATCATATTAGGTTTTATTCCTTTTATAGGCTTTTTATTAGCAAAACTATTAGAGTTGATTTTAATAGTAGCATGGATAATAATTTTAATAAAAGTACTTGAAAATGAAGGTAAAAAATTTGAAATACCTGTGTTAAGCCAATATGTAGATAAAATGGCAGAAGAATGGGCTAACAAATAAAAAAAATTTTAAAATTTTTTTAAAACATTTTCAACTACAATTACAAAAAAATTATAAATAAAACAAAACCTCTACTTCTTATGGAACCTTCTGAACAAATGAATTTATTCAAAGAATTCTTTGAAACTTATAAAAAAGAATTATACAAACAAGTAGTAAAAGGAGAAACTTATATTATTGTCGATTTTTCTAAAATATTAAGTTTTAATCAAGAATTAGCACAAAACATAATAGAAACACCTGAAGAAACAATAAGATTAGCAGAAATAGCAATAGAACAATTAGATGTTAGTGATTTAACTTCAAAACCAATAAAAAATTTTAGAGTAAGATTAACAAACATTCCTAAAACTCAAGAAATATTAATACAAGACATAAGAAGCAAACATATAGGAAAATTATTATTTATAGAAGGAATAGTAAAACAAAAAACAGATGTAAGACCACAAATAGTTTCTGCAAGATTTGAATGTCCAAAATGCGGAGCAGTAATACCAGTAATACAAACAGAAAGCACATTTAGAGAACCAGGAATATGTCATAGTTGCGGACATAGAGGAAAATTCAAATTATTAGGAAAAGAATTAGTTGATGCACAAGCAATGGTAATAGAAGAAGTGCCTGAAAAATTAGAAGGAGGAGAACAACCAAAAAGAATAAATGTGTTGTTAAAAGAAGATTTAGTAAGTCCTTTAAGCGATAAAAGAACAAATCCAGGAAGCAGAATAGGAATAACAGGTTACATAAAAGAAGTGCCAATAATAGGAAGAGGAGGTAAAAAAAGTACAAGGTACGATTATATTTTAGAAGCAAACAATATAGAAATTTCACAAGAAGATTTTTTTATGATAGAATTTTCAGAAGAAGAAATAAAAGAAATAAAAGAATTGTCAAAAAAAGAAAACGTGTATGAAATATTAGTAGATGCAATAGCACCAAGCATATTTGGACATGAAAAAATAAAAGAAGCATTAATATTACAATTATTCGGAGGAGTAGAAAAATTAAGAAACGACGGAGTAAGAACGAGAGGAGACATACACGTTTTATTAGTAGGAGATCCTGGAGCTGGAAAAAGTCAAATGTTAAAAAGAATAAGCAAAGTAGCTCCAAAGTCAAGATACGTTTCAGGAAAAGGAGCTTCAGGAGCAGGATTGACAGCTAGTGTTGTAAGAGACGAATTTTTAGGAGGCTTCAGTTTAGAAGCAGGAGCGTTAGTATTAGCAAATAGAGGAATAGTATTAATAGACGAAATGGATAAAATGTCAAAAGAAGATACGAGTGCGATGCATGAAGCAATGGAACAACAAACAATAAGCATAAGTAAAGCAAACATACAAGCAACACTTCCAAGTAAAACAACTGTACTGGCTGCAGCAAACCCAAAATTTGGAAGGTTCGATTCTTATCAAAATTTATTCACACAGATAGATATGCCTCCAGCATTAATAAACAGATTTGATTTGATATTTATTGTAAGAGACTTGCCAGATCCAGAATCTGATAAAAGAATGGCAAAACATATTTTAAATTTACATAAAAACCCAGAAGTAAAAAGCGTTATAGATGACAAATTGTTAAGAAAATATTTTGCATATGCAAAACAAAATGTAAAACCAGAATTAACAGAAGAAGCATTAGAAGAAATACAAAATTATTATGTAAAAATGAGAAATCAAACAGGAGACAGTAAAACAATACCTTTAAGCGCAAGACAATTAGAAGCACTAGTAAGATTAGCAGAAGCAAGTGCAAAAACAAGATTAGACAATAAAGTTTTAAAAAAAGATGCTGAAAGAGCAATAAACTTGTTACATTATTGTTTAACACAAGTAGCTACAGATGAAACAGGAAAAATAGATATTGACAAAATAACCACAGGAATAACAAGCAGTACAAGAAACAAAATTTATATGTTAAAAAAAGTAATAGAAGAATTAGAAGAAGAAATAGGAAATAAAATACCTAAAAAAGACATAGAAGAAAGAGCAAAAATGAAAGGAATAGACCCTGCAGAGTTAGATGAATTATTAACAAAATTGATAAGAAGCGGAGACATTTATGAACCAAGTCCAGGAACATATTCAAGATTAATATAAAAAATAGTAAAATAACAAACATAAAATTTTAAGAATAAAAATGGAAGTAAAAAATAATTATGAAAGACAACCAGCGAAAATTGTAAGTGTAAAGCAAATATTAGAATCTGAATATTATGAATTGCCTGGATGGGAGCCTAATTTTATTTTAATAGAAAAAAAGTTAAAAGCAAACAGAGTAAATGTTTTAGGAGTAATAGTATCTATAGAAGAAGAAATAGGTTTTAAAAATTATATTTTAGAAGATAATACAGGAAAAATATTGTTAAAAAGTTTTGAAGAACAAAATTTTAAAATACAACCAGGAGATATTGTTGTTGTTATAGGAAAACCAAGAAAGTATAATGATTCTTTTTATATTCTTCCAGAAATAATAAAAAAAATAGATAAAAAATGGTTAGAATACAGATTGTTACAATTAAAAATTTTAGATGAAGAAATGAAAAATATGGAAGAAATAAAAATAGAAGAAACAAAGCTTGTTGAAGAAGAAAAAACAATAGTAGAAGAAAAAAGTGATGAAAATAAAATTGATGAAAAAGAAAATAAAGAAGAATATAAAGAAGAAAAATCTGATAGTGAAATAATTTATGATTTGATAAAAGAAAATGATAAAGGAGACGGAGCGGATATGTTTTTAATTTTAAAACTTGCAGAAGAAAAAGGAATTAAAAATGCAGAAAAAAACATTCATTTAATGTTAGAATTAGGAGATATTTTTGAAATAAAAGCAGGAAAACTAAAAGTATTATAAAAAAAATACACAAGTGTAAAAAAACCATAAAAAAAAGTAAAAAAATGTTTTTATGCTTTATATTCTAATAATGTTTTTAATGTATTTGTAAAAAATTTGCTTTTTACCCAAATACCTGAATCATAGTTTGGATGTACTTCTTCAGAGTTTGTTATTGCAAATAAAACTTCATCATCATCTTTTAAAACAATTCTTGATTTAAAATTCACAATTTTAACATCAACATTTTGATTGTTTAAATTTCTTAACATTTGATCTGTATAAATTTTTATTTTTACATTAGGATTCTTTTTTATTCCTGAAGAAATATATCTTTTATATTCTTCTATTTCTCTTGAAGGCAATACAATAATTATATTGTTTGCATTTGAAATCATTTCACCTATTTTTTGAAATAATGCTTTTCTTCCTTTTATTATTGTTGATAAATCAAAAGCATCTACTTTTTGTATTCCTTTATCATGCAACATTAATAATTCTTGATATAATTCTGTGTTTTTAAATTCGTCTAACAATTTTGCTTTTTGTTCTGTTTCTTTTTTTATTTTTGATTTTAATCTTTCTATTACTTCTGCAGGTTGTACTGCAATGTATTTTATTGGTTTTCCTAATTTCATTATTACAAATCCTTTTGATTCTAAACTTTCTAAAACATCATAACTTCTACTTCTTGGAACTTTTGTTATATCTGATAATTCTCCTGAAGTTGCTACTCCTTTTAAAAGTAAAGCTAACCATATTTTTGCTTCGTATGAATTCAAACCTAAATTTTTAACGTTCTCTACTAATTTTTTATCTAACATGTTTTTTACACCTTGATATTATTTTATTAAAAATTTTGTTAAAAGTAAAAAAGTTTTGTTTTTTGTTATTTAAGAGGGATAACATAAGCATTTAAATACTTTTTGTTTTGTTGTTATTTTATAGTAAAAACATAAAAAATAAAAATATAAAAGAAATATTACCTCTGTGAGACCTTGATTTCTTATGGAATATTTTATAAAAAAAATAAAGAAAAAAAACAGAAAAGACAAAATAATGTAAAAAAGATATAAAAACAATGTAAAACAA
>WIAN01000098.1 GCA_015519985.1 Candidatus Woesearchaeota archaeon
AAGTATAATATCCTCCTATTTCTTTTTTTATTATCATTAATTCTGTTCTTCCTACTATTCCTTTATACCATGAACCTACCAAGCCTAATTTTTTTCCTGAATGAATGTAATCTCCTTTTTTTATAGTAACGTTTTTTACATGATCAATTTCAACTATCCATGCCGAATTCTTTTTTGGAGATATCCAAATATAATAATCATCATTTTCAGGTTGAAAACCCACATCTAAAACATAGCCGTTTAAAGGACTGAGAACAGTACTTTTATCATTCAAATAAAATTCATAAGTTGGTGATAATTGAGAGTTTCCAAATTCATCTCTTACTTCTGCTCCAAAAGGAAGTATTGGACCGTATGATGAAACATAAGAAGAATTATAAGAAAAATTGTTTTCATCAACCAAAAAATTATAAAATACAGGTTTCTCATTATAATTTTTATAAAAAGAAATTGAAAAAAATATTAACAAAATTATTAATAGTAAAAAAGATAATAAAAGTATATGCAAAAAAGATTTTTTATTTTTCTTTATCATTTTGAAGAATAATAATTAGTTTATTTAAAAAACTTTTTATGTTTTTTTATTTATTTTATTTTTTTATGAATTTTTATTTATTTTTATGATTTTATTATATTCTTTTTTTAGTTAAATTTATAAAACAAAATGTAATAAAACATTTTATTTATTACTATTTTAAATGTGTTTCCAAAGTGGTTTTTTATGAAGGATTATTCTAAACTTTTGAAGGAAGGAAAGTTTTATGCTGTTCCTATTGATAAAATTTTATCTTTTCTAAAATCAAGAAAAACTGGTTTGTATGAGAAAGAAGCTGATTTTAGATTGAAAAAGTTTGGTTATAATGAGTTAAAGAAAAAAAAGCATGATAGTGCTTTAAAAATTTTTTTATCTCAATTTTCTAATTTTTTAGTTATTCTTTTAATTTTTGCTGCTTTTATAAGTTTGTTTTTAGGAGAAATTTTAGATTCTATTGCAATATTCGCAATACTTTTTTTAACTGCTATTTTAGGTTTTATTCAAGATTATAAAGCTGAAAAAGCCATGGAAGCTTTAGAAAAAATGTCTTCTCCTTATGCTAAAGTTTTAAGAAATAATATTATTGTTAAAATTCCTTCTAAAAATATTGTTGTTGGAGATATTGTTTTTTTAGAAGCCGGAGATATTGTTCCTGCTGATGGTAGAATTATTGAAGCCCACAATTTTAAAGTTAATGAAGCTAATCTTACTGGTGAAAGTAACGATGTTAAAAAAAACAGTGATGTTTTAAAAAAAATTAACGTTCCTATTTCTGAACAAAAAAATATGGTTTTTGCTTCTACTATTGTTACTTATGGTAAAGCTTTTGTTGTAGTTACTTCTACTGCTATGAATACTGAAATTGGAAAGATTGCTAATACAATTCAAGAACAAAAAGAAACTAAAACTCCTTTGCAAGTTAAATTTGATATTATGGGTAAGCAAATAAGTTTTTTAGCTTTGTTTGTTATTTTTTTAGTTTTTGTTATTAGTTTGTATAATGCTCCTAGCAATATTAGTATTGAACAATATTTTATAGATATGCTTATTTTGTCTTTAAGTTTGGCTGTTGCTGCTGTTCCTAGTAGTTTACCTCCTATTATTACTATTAGTTTAAGTTTGGGTGCTAAAGCTTTAGCTTCTAAAAAGATGTTGATTAAAAAACTTCCTGCTGCTGAAAGTTTAGGTAGTGTTACTTTTATTTGTACTGATAAAACAGGAACTTTAACTAAAAATCAGATGACTGTAAAAAAAATTTTTTTTGATAACAAAGTTATTTCTGTTTCTGGAAGCGGTTATGATATTGATGGAGATTTTTTTTTAGAAAAAGAGTTTGATAAAAAAAATAAGAAGTTTAAAAAAGTTAATAAAAAGTTTAATAATGAAAAGTTAGAATTACTTTTAAGAATTTCTTATTTGAATAATAATTCTAAAGTTGTTAAAGATAAAAATTCTTATTCTGTTATTGGCGATCCTACTGAGGGTGCTTTGAAAGTTTTGTCTTATAAAAGTTTTTTTAAAAAAAATTATTTTGATGAAAATTTTGTTTTTATTGAAGAATTACCTTTTGATTCTGATAGAAAAAGAATGAGCGTTATTTATGACAATTTAAAAAATAATTTTAGAGAAGTTTATGTTAAAGGAGCTCCTGATCTTTTACTAGAAAGATGTAATAAGATTTTAGATAATGGTAAAGTCAGAAAGTTAACTGTTGAGGATAAAAAAAGAATTTTGAAAGTTAATGAAGAATTTGCTTCTAATGCTTTAAGAGTTTTAGGTTTTGCTTATAAACCTTTAGAAAAGATTAATGAAATAAATAAAAGCAAAAAAGAATGTAAAAATAAAAATAAAGAAAATTTTGATGTTGAAAAAATTGAAAATAACCTTATTTTTGTTGGTTTGACTGGAATGTATGATCCTCCTAGGGAAGAGGTTAAAAAAGCCATTATGGAGACTAAAAATGCAGGTATTAAAGTTATGATTATTACTGGTGATCATGCTTTAACTACTAAGGCTGTTGCTAAAGAGATTGGTTTGTATAATAAAGGTGATAAAATTCTTTTAGGTGAAGAGTTAGATTCTTTTAGTGATGATGAACTTTTAAATTTTATTGAGGATATTAAAATTATTGCTAGAGCTTTGCCTATTCAAAAACTTAGAGTTGTTAAACTTTTACAAAAAAAAGGTCATATTGTTGCTATGACTGGTGATGGTGTTAATGATGCTCCTGCTTTGAAAAAAGCTGATATTGGTATTGCTGTAGGTTCTGGAACTGACATTGCTAAAGAAGTTTCTAAAGCTGTTTTGGAAGATGATAATTTTGCTACTATTGTTAATGCTATTTCTTATGGTAGAAATATGTATGATAAAATTATTAATTCTACTAGGTATTTGTTAGCTTGTAATTCTGGTGAAATTTTAACTATTTTTACTGCTATTATTTTAAAATATTCTATTATTCCTTTGTTGCCTATTCAAATTTTGTTGATGAATTTGATTACTGACGGTTTGCCTGCTTTGGCTTTAGGTGTTGAACCTGAAGATAAAGATGTTATGAATAGACCTCCTAGAGATCCTAAAGAGAATCCTATTACTAAAAAGACTTTGTTTATGATTTTAATGTTTGGTGTTGTTATGGCTTCTGGTACTTTATTTTTGTTTCATAAATATTTGCCTTTAGGAGATACTTATGCTAGAACTGTTGCTTATACTACTCTTGTTATGTTTGAAATGTTTGCTGTTTTTGGTGTTAGAAGTATTAAACCTTTTAGAAAGTTAAATCCTTTTAGTAATATTTGGTTGTTTTTAGCTGTTGTTTTTAGTATTATTTTACAATTGTTTATTGTCTATAATCCTTTTTTACAAACTATTTTTCACACTACTGCTTTAACTGTTTATGATTGGTTGAATATTATTTTAATTTCTAGTTTTGGTTTTTTTGGTATGGAGTTAGGAAAATTTTTTATTAACGATGAAAAATATAAAAAATAGAAAGTAATGAATAAAAAAATAAGAAAACATAATATACAAGATAATATAAAACAACTAAATTACAAAATAAAAAAGTAAATAAATAGTTGTCTTATTCTATTTTTTTATGAGTAAAATTTCTAGTGCTATTGGTGTTATTGAAGGTAAAACTACTACTAGTTTTTTTTCTTTCAAAACAAATTTTGATGTTGAAAAATTTGATTTTTTAAAAGTAAAAGTTAATCATAATAATGAAGAAAAAGTTGTTTTGTCTCAAATTGTTGAATTAACTCATTTCGGTGATTTTGTTAAAGTTGATTGTAAAGTTTTAGGTTTTGTTTCTGAAGAAGGTTTGTCTCCTGTTAGGATTCCTTTAAAACCTGGTAGTAAAGTTTATTTTGCTGAAGACAGCATTATTAAAAAAGCTATTAAGATTGATTCTTCTAATGTTAAAGCGTATATTGGTAAGATTGATAAAAAGAATATTAAAGTTTTTGCTGATTTGCAAAAATTGTTAAGTAAACATATTGCTGTTTTGGCTAAAACTGGTGCTGGTAAAAGTTATACTGTTGGTGTTCTTTTAGAGGAGATTTTAGATAATAAGATTCCTTTGATTGTTATTGATCCTCACGGAGAATATTCTAGTATGAAGTTTCCTAATAGTAATGTTAAAGATATTGAAAAGTTTAAAAGTTTTGGTGTTAAAAGTAAGAGTTATGCTAAACAAATTGAAGAGTATTCTGTTTTGAATATTCCTGCTGTTAAAAAACTTGTTTTGAAAGATAGTTTTTCTTCTAGTGAAATTTTAAAATTGTTGCCTTCTAAAATTACTAATGCTCAAAAATCTTTGTTGTTTTCTGTTTTGAAGGATAAAAATGTTTTTTCTATTAACGATGTTATTTCTGAATTGGAAGTTTTAGAGAATAATAATAAATTTTCTTTAATTTCTTTATTGGAATCTTTAAAAAACACTAATATTTTTGAACCTTCTGGTTATAGTAGTGAAGAGTTTGTTAAACCTGGGAAAATGTCTATTATTAATTTGAAAGGTTTAGATCCTGAACTACAACAACTTATTGTTTATAAACTTTTGAAAGATTTGTTTAATGCTAGAAAGTTAAATTTGATTCCTCCTAGTTTTGTTGTTTTAGAGGAAGCTCATAATTTTGCTCCTGAAAAAAATTTTGGTGAAGTTAAAAGTAATGAGATTGTTAGGTTGATTGCTTCTGAAGGTAGAAAGTTTGGTTTAGGCCTTTGTGTTATTTCTCAAAGACCTGCTAGGATTGATAAGAATGTTTTAAGTCAAGTTAATAGTCAGATTATTTTGAAAGTTACTAATCCTAATGATGTTAAAGCTATAATTCAAAGTGTTGAAGGTATTAATTCTGAAATTGAGAGTGAAATTACTTCTTTGAATGTTGGTAGTGCTATTGTTTCTGGTGTTACTGATTTGCCTTTAATTGTTAATATTAGACCTAGAAAAAGTAAGCATGGTGGAGAAACTGAGAGTATTGTTAAGATTGATAATAAAGCTTCTTTTAAGGAAGAATTGACTGTTGTTAAAGGTAAAGTTGTTTTTGATAATGATAAAGTTGTTAAGAATGTTAATACTTTTATTGTTCCTGGTGTCTTGTTGTTTTTAGAGCAGAATAATAATGAATTTTTGGTTTTGTTTGAATTATTACAGGGAAAAATTGTTTTGGATATTGATAATTTTAAAACTGCTTATTTTTATACTAAAAAAGATTTTAACAGTAATGAAATTAGAGTTTTGGAGTTGATTAAAAATAAAGATGAATTTGATATTAATGAATTGTTAAAGGAAGAATCTTTGTTTGTTGTTGGTGAAGCTTTAAGCAGTTTGATTAGGAAAGGTTTGTTGTTTTTTGAAAATAATATTTATAGAAAAAGAGATGATGCTGTTTTTGAAAGTCTTTTTGAACATGGTAATTATTATGATATTTCTACTGAAGTTATCTCTTATGATAAAAAGTTTAATGCTCAAATTAGGGTTGAAGACGTTTTGAGGAAAGTTAAAGAAGTTTCTAAAATTTTAGATTATAAAGTTGTTAATATTGTTTATTATAAACCAGAATATCTATAATGATTTATAGTGATTTATGATGATTAACATTCAATAACTTTTGTCTAAGAATAAAAAGTATATTATAAATAATATTACTCCTAAAGTTATGTAAAAATCTGCAAGGTTGAATAGTGGAAAGTTGAAAGGTAATATTATTATTTTTTGTTTTAAATTTATAAAATCTATCACTGCGCCGTATTTTATTCTTGATATTAGGTTTCCTATTATTCCTGATAATAATAATGTTATTGCTGTTATTTGATAGTAAGGTTTTTGAACTTCTTGTATATTATATATTATTTTTAGAAAGTAAAATGTTAATATTATTATTGCTATTATTGCTATTGTAAATATTAATGCTTCTATTCCTTTTATATTATTCAATAATCCAAAACTTATTCCTTTGTTAAATACAAATTCTTCTTTTTCATGATAAATCTTTTTTGTGATATAATCTATTAATGTTAAAATTGTTATTGTTAGTATTGTTATTGTTGTTGTTAAAAATATTTTTTTACTATCATTATTATTATAATTATTATCATTAATGCTACTAATATTGTTGTTTTTGTTGTTAGTATCGTCTATATTTATCACCAAAATTGTTCTCTATGTTTTGTAATCTTTGGTTTATGCTTTCTAGTATTGTTTTTAAAGAATTCATTTTTTCATTTAATAATTCTATGTCTTTTTTCATTATTATTATTTCGTTATTAATATTGTTAGATTGGTTGTTTGGATTGTTGTATTGATTGTTAAATTGATTACTAAATTGATTTGTATTTGTATTTTGAAAGTTCATGTTTTGTTCATATTCTGGTCCTGGTGTTGTTGGTTTGTTTTCTTCGTTGAATGCTGAAAATTTATTATAATCTATTGGTTTGTTTGTGTTTAGAATATCATCGTTTTCTTTTAATGGATCTGAAAATATATCATCATTTTTCTTTTTTTTTAGAAAGTCAAAAAAACCCATTTTGGAAACACCGATAAACATTAATAAGTATAATAAGTATAAACGATTTTGTTTTTATTTTTTTATATTGTTGTTTCATTTATTTTTTCTGTTGAAAACTGCAATGCTTTTTCAAATTGTTTTTGAGGTATATAATCTAATATTTTTATAAACATTCTTTCAGGATATATTTTTACATTTTTTTCTTTTATTGCTTTGAATAAAAATCCTTGATCTTGTTCCATTAATATTGCTAGTGAAAATGAAAATATTTCTGATTTTAATTTTGTATTTGTATAGCCTTGTTCTTTCATTTGTTTTACAAAATAATTTACAAATTCATCTTCTTTTTTTACTTGTACTTGAGGATTGTTTTTATAATATAATTTTGCATAATCTTCTAAAGCGTTTTTTGATTTTAATATTGATAAAATTTTATTTTTCTCTAATAAAAATTCTGGCAGTCCTGGATTTTCTTTTATTGTCAAATTTTGTTTTTCTAAATAAGAATAATTCATTATAAATAAAGTGTTGTTTATTTCCTTTTTTTCTTCTACTATTTTTTTATAATTTTCTAATAAATTTTTTTCTTTTATTATTTCATAATTATTATTGTTAAAATTATATTTTAATCCTGCAATGTAGTTGTTATTATAATCTAATATGAATATTGCTTCGTTTTCTTTTAAAGAATTTGAAAATTTTATTGCATCGTTTATTGCAAAAAATCCTACTATTAATATTATTATTAAAAGTAACGTTGATAAAAACATTATTATTCTG
>WIAN01000012.1 GCA_015519985.1 Candidatus Woesearchaeota archaeon
CTTATAGATTTTGTTAAAAAAGTAAAATATAGTAATTTTGCAAAATACACTTTTTTTTATTCTTTATTTTTATATTCTGTTTTTATTGTTGCTCCTGTATTGAGTTATTATCAGTTAAAAATATTAGATTTGAACTATTTTCAATTTACACTTTTAAAAATTTCATTTTTTTTAGGAAGTTTTTTAACTTTAAAATTTTGGGGTAATATAACAGACAAATATGGTAATAGAATTGTATTTTTTTATACAGGTTTTTTAATAAGTTTTGGAATTTTAGGTTATGTTTTTTTCAAAAGTTTTTATTCTTTAATGTTAATAGAATTTTATTCTGGAATTGTTTGGAGTGGTTTTAATTTAAGCACAGCAAATTATATTTTTGATGCAGTAAGCAGTACTAAAAGAACTTTAGTAAGCAGTTATTTTAATTTTTTTAAAGGATTAAGTATTATGCTTGCTGGTTTTTCAACATTTTTATTTTTAGATATATTTGAAAAGTTAAATTTAAATGAATACAATTCAATTTTTTTATTATCAGCAATTTTAAGAATTTTAGTAGTAATAATATTTTTTAGATTAGTATATGAAGTTAGAAATACAGTTAAAGGAAGTTTTTTATACATACTTTTTAATGAAAGTTTTTTATTCAGAACTTATAGAAGAATAAGATTTTTTAGAGTTATGAATGTTAAAAATTTAAGTTTAAAAAACACTATTAAAAAAAGTTTGAAAAAAATTTCTGATACTTTAGATAAAATAGAAGAAAAAAAGTTAAAAGAAATATTAGAAGAAAAATAGAAAAGCAAAAAAGATAAAATAAAAAAACAGAAGAAAAAAAATAGAACAAAAAACATATTCTTTATATAGAAAATTTTAAAATAAAAAAGTTAATTCTAAAAAGTATGGTTAATGAAGATTATATTCCTACAATTTATGGGTTTAGTGAAAAAGAAAAAGAAGATTATAAAACAAGAGTTATTACTCTTGATCATCTTGATATGGATGGATATAAAAGTATGTTGAATGCAGTTTCTTCCAGACTAAGAAAAATGTACAAAGTTCTTTTAAAGTTTAAAAAAGGTTTTGTTCAACTTCCTGGAGAAATGAATTTTAGTTATAATGGAATTTTATATTTAAATAATAAAGTTTCTTCAATAACAGAATGGGTTATGCCTGTTTCTAATATTGTTTTTAGAAAAGAAAATGAGATAATAAAAGGTCCTTATGCTATAATAGGATATACAGAACAATACAATAGAAGGTTAGTAAATGGAGTTGTGTCCGAAAAAGCTTTTTCTGACACTAAAAGAACTATTGAAACTATTTTAAGAGAAGAAGGTTTTGAATGTTTAAATTGTGAGAATGTTTTTGTTTTTTAGTTAATTTTATAAAATAATGTTGTAACCTTTTTTCTTATGAGTAGTGAAAATAATAATTATGAAGAAAATTTTGATGAAAAAGAAATTTTAGATAAAGTTAAAGAGAATGTTTTAAAACCAAGTGTTTCTTTAGAAGGTTGGCCTGAAGTAAAAGGTTATGATTTTGATAAACCTTGGGATTTTGAAGAATTTATAGAGTCATTAAACACTACAGGATTTCAAGCTCACAATCTTTATAGAGCTATAAAAATAGTTAGAAAAATGCAAGATGAAAATGCAACGATATTTTTAGGTTATACTAGTAATATGATAAGTTCAGGAGTTAGAGAAATAATAAAATGGCTTGTAAAACATAAAAAAGTTCATTTTTTAGCAACAACAGCAGGAGGAATAGAAGAAGATATTATAAAATGTTTTAAACCTTTTGTGTTAGGAAGTTATGACACTCCAGGAAAAAGTTTAAGAGATGAAGGAGTTAATAGAACAGGAAACTTATTCATACCAAATGACAGGTATGTTTATTTTGAAAGATTCATGAACAAATTTTGGAACAAACTTTATGAAGAACAAAAAAAAACAGGAAAAATTTATTCTGAAAGTGAAATAGTACATTTGTTAGGAAAAGAATTAAATGATGAAAATTCTGTATTGTATTGGGCTTATAAAAATAATATTCCTTATTTTGCTCCTGCATTGTATGACGGAGCAATAGGAGACACATTATATTTTTTCAAAAAACAAAATCCTGATTTTTTGATAGATAATTCTAATGATGTTGTTAGAGCAGTTGATTTTTCTATAAGACAACAAGGAAAAACAGGAATAATAGCAATAGGAGGAAGCATACCTAAACATTTAATAGCAAATATCAATCTTTTTAGAGACGGAGCAGATTATGCTATTTATATAAATACTGCTTTAGAAATAGAAGGTTCAAATGCAGGAGCAAACATTGAAGAAGCAATAAGTTGGGGTAAAGTAAAAGCAGAAGCTAAAAGAGTAAAAATTTATAGTGAAGCAACATTAGTATTTCCTTTATTTGTAAAAGCAGGATTTGTAGATTATAAAAAAAATGATTAAAATGTATTCTAACATAAGAGGAAAATATAAAGCTTTAAAAGAAGCATATAGATTAGCTAAAGAAGGAGATGAAAACTGGAAAGAATGGTTTTCTCTTTCTAATAGAATATCAGAATATTATTCAAAAATTCCTCTTCCAGAAAGAGTGTATGAAAAAATAAAAAAAGTATATGTAACTTCAAAAGCTTTAAAGGAAGAAAGGAACAATGTTGAAACTGTTTTAGGTTCAATTACAATTCCTAAAGAGAATTTAGAAGATTTAATTAAAAGACAAAAAAAGTAAGTTTTTTAAATAAAAGCAATTTTCTTTTTATAATAAAATTTAAAGTTTGGGCCCGTAGCTTAGCCTGGTGGAGCGCTGGTCTTATATGACGCCTAACTTATGGTTAGGAAAGCTCTAAGACAGCCAGTGGTCGGGGGTTCAAATCCCCTCGGGCCCATCAAATCTTTTCTAGGTGATAAAAAATGGAAATATTCGTGTTTATAATAATGATAATAAACTTCTTTCTAAGTTTATGGAATGCTTATGCCTCAGGACAAAACATGGTTTTTTTAGAAAATTATAAAGGAAAATTTAAAGAGTTTTTTATGATAGCAAATAGTTTTGGATTATTGTTAGCTTTTTCAGGAGTTGCTTATACAACAATATTTTTTATAAGCTATATAGCAAGTTTAGTAGGATATATTAATGTTAATACTTTAAATGTTATTGCTTCTTACAACCTTCTAGTTTTTGGAGGTTTAATAACAGTATCAGGATTAGTAATTGCTGTTGAAAGTATTCTAATAGCTTATTTGAAAAGAAACTTTTTTTCAATATTCATAGCATTATATAACGTAATTGCAAGCATATGGAATTTATACGCTTACATTAGTAGTTTTGAAACAGCAAGGAATATTATATCTTCAAATAATGATGATAGAGATAGTGGAAAAATAGTATTAATATTGATTATAAGTGTTTTAATAGCTTTCTTTATAACTTACAATTTTTATAATTTAGGAAAAAAGAAAGCAAAAGAATTATTAACACAATAAACCTGCCCTTGTGGTGTAGTCCGGCCTATCATTCCGCCCTCTCGAGGCGGAGACCCGGGTTCAAATCCCGGCAAGGGCATACATTTTCAGTAATGTTTTTAAATGAAAAAGTTTCCCAAAAAATTTAAGGCCCAGTAGCCTAGTCTGGATAAGGCGACAGCCTTCTAAGCTGTAGATCGGGGGTTCGAATCCCTCCTGGGCCGTATTTATCTTATTCTTTAGAAAATTTTAAATAATCTATCAAAATAAAAATAAATAATTGTTTTTTAGGTGAAAAAAATGAGTATACACCTGTATGGGTATAGTTTAGATTTTCTTTTTTTACCATTAGCAATCTTAGACTTTTCTTTAACAATAATTTTAACTATTTTTAATAGTTTAGTTTATCATTTAACAGTAAAAGAATTAAAATTTGAAAACAACAAATATATTACTGCTTTAAAAATGCACCTTTTAGTATCATTTATAGCAACAACAACATCCATACTAATAATTTTAAGCATGGAAAAAATTATAAACAAAATTTTAAGCAATATCGGAAGCGAGATCACTTTTATTATAATACTTTTATTTTTAATAGTAGTATTAACATTAATTTTAATACCAATTTTAACATACTATTTTGGAACAAAATTCTACAATATTACAAAAAAAGAAAGTTTAGAAGCAATGCTAGGTATTTTAATAACGAGCATAGTACTAATTTCAGTTTCCTTTTCAGGAACATTGGCTGCACTATTTCCTTAAAAGCAGCAGTAAGATTAATATTTAGTATCAACTTTAACACGCAATTCTAAAATAAAAGTTTACAACATTACAAAAAAGGTTTAAAATCTTTTACATTACAAACAATAATAACAATTATTAATTTAATTTTGCAACTGCTTTTTTTCAACAACGTATCTTATATTAGAATTCTTTTTTAAAACTATTGGAAAATTTTAAATAAACAACAAGCATAAAACAAAATTAAATATTAAAAAAATAATAATATTTTGAGGTGAAAAAAAATGTATGGATTAGGTTCATTAACAGCTTTAGGTATTGCAGGAATAATAGTGGTAGTGTTGTTTTATTTAGTAATGATAGGTTTAGGAATTTTGTTTAATGCATTTTTATATCATATAGGAACTTTATTTTTAAAGTTTAAAGATGCAAGTTATACTAAAGCGTTAAAAACAATATTTATGTCAACAATAGTAACTATTGGAATTGCAATAATATATTATATAATAGTGTATGTATTGTTTTTAATACCAATAATAAACTTTTTAGGAATGATCATGAACTTTTTAGGAGGATTAGTAATGACTTTTTTAATGTATTATTTAACATACAAATATGCGTTAAAATATTATAGTATTACAGAAAAAGAAAGTTTGTATGCGGTTTTAGTATATTTATTGATAGGAGTAATATTATGGGTGTTGTTAGTAATAGTAATGTTAGTATTTATGGGAGCTATGTTTGCAGGTTTAGCAGGAATGATGTATTAAAAAA